>NZ_JBEXUP010000001.1:0-183104 GCF_040614375.1 Nonomuraea sp. NPDC005983 | reverse complement strand
ACTACCCCAGCACCCAAATCAGCACCACCACCAGCCTCTACCAAGACGCCACCGCCACCACCACCATCCCCGCCAACACCTGGACACACCTCGCCGCCACCTACGACGGCACCACACTCAAGCTCTTCACCAACGGCGCCCAAACCGCCACCAAACCCATCACCGGCCCCCTCCGCCTCGACAACGGCCTCCTCCACATCGGCGGCAGCACCCTGTGGGGCGAACACTTCAACGGACTCATCGACGAAGTCCGCATCTACAACACCGCCCTCACCCCCGTACAACTCCAAACCGACATGAACACGCCGGTGAGCTGAGCCGACGACCAGTCCCCGGTGCGGAGCCCCGCCGCACCGGGGACCTCCTCGTCCTGGGCGGGAATGCGTGTGCCCGCAAGGTGGTTGAGTCGAGTAGGCTCAAGTCGATTGACAAAGGCCCCCGGCATTCGTACCTTGAGTCTGACCGACTCAACTTTGACTACAAGGACGTACTCATGGCACGTGCGGTAGGTATCGACCTTGGGACGACCAACTCCGTCGTCTCGATCCTCGAGGGCGGTGAGCCCACCGTCATCGCCAACGCGCAGGGCTCGCGGACCACGCCGTCCGTGGTCGCCTTCGCGAAGAACGGCGAAGTCCTGGTCGGTGAGGTCGCCAAGCGGCAGGCCGTCACCAACGTCGACCGGACGATCCGCTCGGTCAAGCGGGAGATGGGCACCAACTGGTCCCAGGAGATCGACGGCAAGAAGTTCTCCCCGCAGCAGATCAGCGCCTTCGTGCTGCAGAAGCTCAAGCAGGACGCCGAGGCGTACCTGGGCGAGAAGATCACTGACGCGGTGGTCACCGTCCCGGCGTACTTCAACGACGCGCAGCGCCAGGCCACCAAGGAGGCCGGCACGGTCGCGGGCCTGAACGTGCTCCGCATCATCAACGAGCCTACCGCCGCGGCCCTCGCGTACGGGCTCGACAAGGAGCAGGACCAGACGATCCTGGTCTTCGACCTCGGTGGCGGCACCTTCGACGTGTCCCTGCTCGACGTCGGGCAGGAGGACGGCCACGGCTTCGTCGAGGTCAAGGCCACCTCCGGCGACAACCACCTCGGTGGTGACGACTGGGACCAGCGGGTCGTCGACGAGCTGGTCAACCGGTTCAAGAACGCCCACGGCGTCGACCTGTCCAAGGACAAGATGGCTCTCCAGCGCCTGCGTGAGGCCGCGGAGAAGGCCAAGATCGAGCTGTCCAGCCAGGCCGAGACCAACATCAACCTGCCCTACATCACGGCGTCGTCCGAGGGCCCGCTGCACCTCGACGAGAAGCTGACGCGCGCCGAGTTCCAGCGGCTCACCGCCGACCTGCTCGAGCGGACCAAGGGCCCGTTCAACCAGGTCATCAAGGACGCCGGGATCAAGGTCTCCGACATCGCGCACGTGGTGCTCGTCGGCGGCTCGACCCGTATGCCCGCCGTCTCCGAGCTCGTCAAGGAGCTGACCGGCGGCAAGGAGCCCAACAAGGGCGTCAACCCCGACGAGGTCGTCGCCATCGGCGCCGCCCTCCAGGCCGGCGTCCTCAAGGGCGAGGTCAAGGACGTCCTGCTGCTCGACGTGACCCCGCTCTCGCTCGGCATCGAGACCAAGGGCGGCATCTTCACCAAGATCATCGAGCGCAACACCACGATCCCGACCAAGCGCTCCGAGGTCTTCACCACGGCTGAAGACAACCAGCCGTCGGTGCAGATCCAGGTGTACCAGGGTGAGCGCGAGATCGCCTCGTACAACAAGAAGCTCGCCACCTTCGAGCTGACCGGCATCGCGCCGGCGCCGCGCGGCATCCCGCAGATCGAGGTCACCTTCGACATCGACGCCAACGGCATCGTCAACGTCTCCGCCAAGGACCTGGGCACGGGCAAGGAGCAGACGATGACGATCACCGGCGGCTCCGCGCTGCCGAAGGACGACATCGAGCGGATGATGCGCGAGGCCGAGTCGTACGCCGAGGAGGACAAGAAGCGCCGCGAGGAGGCCGAGGTCCGCAACAACGCCGACGGGCTCGCCTACCAGACGGAGAAGTTCCTCCGCGAGAACGACGAGAAGGTCCCCGGCGAGATCAAGACCGAGGTGAACGACGCGCTCGCCGAGCTGAAGAAGGCTCTGGAGGGCACCGACACCGACACGATCCGCACCTCCGCGGAGAAGCTCGCCACGGTCAGCCAGAAGATGGGTTCGGCGATCTACGCCCAGAGCCAGCAGTCGGCTGCCAGCCCTGACGGCGCCACCCATGACGCCGGCGCCGGGCAGCAGCAGAAGGCCGACGAGGACGTGGTCGAGGCCGAGATCGTCGACGACGAGCCGAAGAAGGGCCAGTGATGCCGGCGCGCGAGAACGGGCATGAGGAGCCGGTGATCCGCGACAACCGCAAGATCGACCCGGAGACGGGGCAGGTTCGCAAGCCGACGGCTGACCAGCAGCCCGAGGCGCCCGCCCCCGCGCAGGCGGCGGGCGACGGCGAGCTGCAGGCGCAGCTCGCCGAGCGCACCGCCGACCTTCAGCGGCTCCAGGCGGAGTACACCAACTACCGCCGCCGGGTCGAGCGCGACCGGGTCGCGGTGCGCGAGCAGGCCCTGGCCGGAACCCTGACGGAGTTCCTGCCCGTACTCGACGACATCGGCAGGGCTCGCGATCACGGCGAACTCACCGGCGGTTTCGCGAAGGTGGCAGAGTCACTGGAGGCGGTGGTCACCAAGCTCGGCCTCAGCTCGTTCGGCCAGAAGGGTGACCCGTTCGACCCGACCGTCCACGAGGCGCT
The DNA here is from genome assembly GCF_040614375.1 of Nonomuraea sp. NPDC005983. Classification (NCBI taxonomy): domain Bacteria; kingdom Bacillati; phylum Actinomycetota; class Actinomycetes; order Streptosporangiales; family Streptosporangiaceae; genus Nonomuraea; species Nonomuraea sp. NPDC005983. The sequence goes on along the minus strand of NZ_JBEXUP010000001.1, from coordinate 180,303 downwards.
GATGCACAGCTACTCCCCCGAGGTGGTCGAACCCACCGCGATCGAGGTGCTGCAGCCCGGCTACCGGATGGGAGACAGGGTGCTGCGCCCGGCGCGGGTGGCCGTGGCTGAACCGGAGGACGTCCCCCCGGCGTCCGACGACAACGTTGAGAACTGACCAGGACGAAGGGCGATAAATGAGCACCAAGGACTACCTGGAGAAGGACTACTACGCCGTCCTTGGTGTGCCCAAGACCGCCACCCCCGAAGAGATCAAAAAGGCGTACCGGAAGCTGGCCAGGCAGTACCACCCCGACACCAACCAGGGCGACTCTGCCAAGGAGACCAAGTTCAAGGAGGTCTCCGAGGCGTACGACGTCCTGTCCGACAGCAAGAGCCGCAAGGAGTACGACGAGGCTCGCACGCTGTTCGGGTCCGGGGTGGGCGGTCAGCGCCCGGGCGGTGGCGGTTTCCCGTTCGACTTCGGCGACCTGTTCGGCGGCACCGCGGGGCAGCAGGGCCATGGGGCGGGTGAGCGGCTCGGCGACCTGTTCGGCGGGCTGTTCAACCGAGGTGGTGGCTCCACGCGGACCACCACCACCAGGGCGCGCCGCGGCCAGGACGTCGAGTCCGAGGTCACTCTCTCCTTCACCGAGGCCGTCGAGGGCACCACGGTGTCGCTCAGGCTGACCAGCTCGGCCGCCTGCACGGCGTGCAGCGGCACGGGCGCCAAGGCCGGCACCACCCCGCGGGTCTGTCCGACCTGCGAGGGCACCGGCGCGGCCAGCCGCAACCTGGGCAACTTCGCCTTCTCCGAGCCCTGCCGCGACTGCAAGGGCCGCGGGCTGCTCGTCGACGACCCCTGCCCCGTGTGCGAGGGCAGCGGCCGGGCCAAGAGCACCCGCACCATCCAGGCCCGCATTCCGGCCGGGGTGGCCGACGGGCAGCGCGTCAAGCTCAAGGGCAAGGGCGCGCCCGGCGAGAACGGCGGCCCGGCGGGCGACCTCTACATCCAGACACACGTCAAGCCGCACGCCGTGTTCGGCAGGAGCGGCGACAACCTGACGATCACCGTTCCGGTGACGTTCTCCGAAGCCGCGCTCGGCGCGGAGATCAAGGTGCCGATCCTCAAGGGTCTGCCGGTCACCCTGCGCATCCCCCCGGGCACGCCCAACGGGCGCACGTTCCGGGTCCGCGGCAGGGGCACCGCCCGCAAGGACGGCACCAAGGGCGACCTGCTGGCCAGCGTCGAGGTGGTCGTGCCGAAGTCGCTCGACGACAAGTCACGCGAGCTCCTCACGGAGTTCAACACCGCGACCGCGGGCGATGACCCGCGAGCCGATCTCATTCAGCGAGCCAGAAGCGAGTAGCCGATGGACGCCAACTATTTCGACCTGTCAGATGACACTCCCGTCTACGTGATCTCGGTGGCCGCGCAGCTGTCAGGTCTCCATCCGCAGACACTGCGGCAGTACGACCGGCTCGGGCTGGTATGCCCCGGCCGTACAGCGGGGCGCGGCCGCCTCTACTCGACCCGTGACATCATCCAGCTGCGCGAGGTGCAGCGGCTCTCCCAGGAAGAGGGCATCAACCTCGCCGGCATCAAGCGGATCCTCGAACTGGAGAACGAGGCGCTGCGGCTGCGCGAGGAGGTTCACCGCCTCCGCGCCGAGATGCAGATGGTCCGGGCGCTGATCCGCTACGAGTTGCCACCGGGGGCCTAGACAGATGGACTACAAGCTCACCCAGAAGAGCCAGGAGGCCCTTGCTGGGGCCATGAGGCGTGCCGCCGCGGAGGGGAACCCGGAGATCTCTCCGGTGCACCTGCTGACCACGCTGCTCTCCCAGACGGGCGGCACCGCCATCCCGCTGCTGGACGTCGTCGGCGCCGACTGGCGGACCCTGCGGGCCAGGGCGGAGGAGCTGCTCGCGTCGCTGCCGAAGGCGCAGGGCTCGACCGTGAGCGCGCCGTCCAGCTCTCGGCATCTGCTGACCGTCATGAACACCGCGGCGCAGCACGCCAAGCGGCTTGAAGACCTGTACGTCTCCACCGAGCACCTGCTCGTCGGCCTCGCCGCTGACGGCGGGCAGGCCGCCGACCTGCTCAAGGCGCAGGGCGCGACCCCGCAGGCGCTGCTCGACGCGTTCGAGAAGGTGCGCGGACACGCCCGCGTCACCAGCGAAACCCCCGAAGACACCTACCAGGCGCTGGAGAAGTACGGCGTCGACCTGACCGAGCGGGCCCGCAGCGGCAAGCTCGACCCGGTCATCGGCCGCGACTCCGAGATCCGCCGGGTCGTGCAGGTCCTGTCGAGGCGGACCAAGAACAACCCGGTGCTGATCGGCGAGCCCGGCGTCGGCAAGACCGCCGTCGTCGAGGGCCTCGCGCAGCGCATCGTGGCCGGCGACGTGCCCGAGTCGCTGCGCAACAAGCGGCTGATCTCGCTCGACCTCGGCGCGATGGTCGCGGGCGCCAAGTACCGCGGCGAGTTCGAGGAGCGGCTCAAGGCCGTGCTCTCCGAGATCAAGGAGAGCGACGGGCAGATCGTCACCTTCATCGACGAGCTGCACACCGTCGTCGGCGCGGGGGCCGCCGAGGGCGCCATGGACGCCGGCAACATGCTCAAGCCGATGCTCGCCCGCGGTGAACTGCGCATGATCGGCGCCACCACCCTCGACGAGTACCGCGAGCGCATCGAGAAGGACCCCGCCCTGGAGCGGCGTTTCCAGCAGGTGTACGTGGGCGAGCCCACGGTCGCCGACACCATCGCGATCCTGCGCGGGCTGAAGGGCCGCTACGAGGCCCACCACCAGGTGCAGATCGCCGACAGCGCGCTGGTGGCCGCCGCGGCGCTGTCCGACCGCTACATCACCAGCCGTTTCCTCCCCGACAAGGCCATCGACCTGGTGGACGAGGCCGCGTCCAGGCTGCGCATGGAGATCGACTCGCGTCCCGTCGAGATCGACCAGCTCCAGCGGAACGTGGACCGGATGAAGATGGAGGAGCTGGCGCTGTCGAAGGAGACCGACGAGGCCTCCATCCAGCGTCTGGAACGGCTGCGCGCCGAGCTGGCCGACCGCCAGGAGGAGCTCAACGCGCTCGTCGGCCGCTGGGAGCACGAGAAGGCCGGGCTGAACAAGGTCGGCGAGCTGAAGAAGCAGCTCGACGAGGCGCGCGGCGCCGCCGAACGGGCGCAGCGCGACGGCGACTTCGAGGCCGCGTCGCGGCTCATGTACGCCGAGGTGCCGCGCCTGGAGCAGGAGCTGCGCGCCGCCTCCGAGGCCGCGCCGCCCGACAACGCCATGGTCAAGGAGGAGGTCGGGCCCGACGACATCGCCGAGGTCATCTCGTCCTGGACGGGCATCCCGTCCGGGCGGCTGCTCGAGGCCGAGACCACCAAGCTGCTGCGCATGGAGGACGAGCTGGGCAAGCGCCTCATCGGGCAGAAGCCGGCCGTGCGGGCCGTGTCCGACGCCGTACGGCGCAGCCGCGCGGGCATCGCCGACCCCGACAGGCCCACGGGCTCGTTCCTGTTCCTCGGCCCGACAGGCGTCGGCAAGACCGAGCTGGCCAAGGCGCTGGCGGAGTTCCTGTTCGACGACGAGCGGGCGATGACCCGCATCGACATGAGCGAGTACTCCGAGAAGCACAGCGTCGCCAGGCTGGTCGGCGCGCCTCCCGGCTACGTCGGCTACGAGGAGGGCGGGCAGCTCACCGAGGCCGTCAGGCGACGGCCGTACACGGTGGTGCTGCTCGACGAGGTGGAGAAGGCCCACCCCGAGGTCTTCGACATCCTGCTCCAGGTGCTCGACGACGGGCGCCTGACCGACGGGCAGGGCCGCACCGTCGACTTCCGCAACACCATCCTGATCCTCACCTCCAACCTCGGGTCCCAGTACCTGGTGGACCCGAAGCTGGAGAACGGCGCCAAGCGCGCCGCCGTGATGGCGGCGGTCAGCAGCGCGTTCAAGCCGGAGTTCCTCAACCGGCTCGACGACGTGATCCTGTTCGACGCGCTCGGCTCCGAGGAGCTCGCGCGGATCGTCGACCTGCAGGTGGAGCGGCTCGCCGCGCGGCTGTCCGACCGCAGGCTGACGCTGGAGGTCACCCCGGCCGCCCGCGAGTGGCTGGCGCTCACCGGCTACGACCCGCTGTACGGGGCGCGCCCCCTGCGCAGGCTGGTCCAGTCGGCGATCGGCGACAAACTCGCCAGGTCCGTGCTGGCGGGGGAGATCGTCGACGGCGACAAGGTGCGAGTGGACCTGGACGACGACGAGCTCCTCGTCGAGCGCGCCTAGCATCCCGCGACGCAAGCCCGGAGGCCCCACCGGCCTCCGGGCTTCCGCGTTCCGGCCCTCGGGTCTCCGGGTCCGGCCCTCCCGGGGCTCTCGCGTGTCGGATCTCCCGTCGGGGTAAGGAATGTCCCATCCTTCCGGCAAGCCGCCGCCTGCGGGTCGCGAGCGTGGCTAGCTTCAGCGTCCGTCACCACCAGAACCGATCAGGGGGACGTGACGTGGTTTCGCGGAACTTCCGGAGCATCCTCGCGGTGGCCGCCCTGACCGCAGGGGCGACCTGGTCGGCAACGGCCCCGGCGACCGCCATGGCGAACCAGTCATCACGGAGCCCCGCAGCCGCCACCCGGCTGCCCGCGCCCCCTGTCGCGGAGGTGAGCTGGTCAGCGAGGCCCACTACGCCCACGGTCAGCCCAGAACCTGACGCCGCGGAGACGCGCGGGCCGGGAGGACCCAGGCGCCCGGGGAGGCGCGGGCCAGGTGAGCCCGGTGTCGCGGAGGCGCGCGGGGTCGCGGCGGTACGCGGCGGGCCCGGTGGCGCGGGGGCGGTGGGGTCGGATGGGCCTTCGGCGCCTGACGGCTGTGGCGGTCGTCCTGCTGACGCTCACTGGCCCGCGCCCACGACGGCCCTCTGCGAGCGGCCGGACGGCACGCCCACGGCCCCTCTGGCCGTCCCGGTCCCCCAGGGCGCGCGGAACGTCCTGGACGCGCCGATGGGCGGCGAGCTGTCGGCCGCCGTGGACCGGATGGCCCGGAGGGTCGGCCTCGCGGGCCTGGCCACGGTGCCCGCGATGATGAGCGTCGCCGACGCGGCGGGCATGGCCGCCACGTCCGGCCTGCCCAGGCTGCCGGACGGCGTACCGGGCCCGGCGGGCCTGCGATGCGTCGAGACGGTCGCCCCGGCCCCCGACCTGCCGCTCAGGACGTCCGCGGGCAGGGTGGCCGCGCTCCGGGACGCCATCGGCCTGACCTACCTGAGCGCCCACAGGCCCCGAAGACAGCGGTGGGCCGGTCAGGACACCAGGGCGTCCAGATCGTCCTCGGGGAGCCCGAGGTCGACTCTGATGCGGTAGCGGGTGCGGAGGAGGGCCAGGTGCTCGGGGTCGTCCTCGTCGCAGGCGAGGACGGCCTGGGTCGCCCACTCGTGCCCGCCCTGGAGGTCGCCGTACGCCACCAGGGTCTCGGCGATCATGTGGGCGGTCGCCGTCGTCACCCCGCCTTCCGCGCGAATCGTTTCGATGACCTCCCTCGCCTCGGTGGGCCGGTCGAGCTCGAAGAGCGTGTCGGCGATCCCGGCTCGCGGGTCGGTGCCGGACTCACCGCCGTCCTCCACGGCGCGCTGGAAGCACTCCAGCGCCCGCGCGGGCTGCCCGGCGGCCCGCCACTCCTCGGCCGCCAGAACCAGGATGGACGCCCTGGACACGTCGCCCGACGAATAGCCGAGGGCGACGTCGTAGAGCCGACTGGCCAGCGAACCATGGTCATCGGCCAGCAGGGCCTGCTCGAGCAGACGATCAAGGTGTTCACGGGTCACATGCGCCACAACGCGAGACTACCGAGCCGTCTGCCGCTTTGCCCGGTCAATGCACATCGTCGGTGCCGCGTGGATTCGGCATCACGTTGTTCAAGTATGACTACATTCCGCGTGTCTATGCAGGCCATCGGGCATACCTCTGCCACGAGCGGAGGGAGCGGTGATGGGCGTTTCCAAGCAGATGACCTCCACGCTCGCCTGTGTCGTCGTGCTCGCGGCCCTCGGGCCGGGGATCGCGGGGTATCTGTCGGGACGTCTGGAGGCGGTCAAGTCGGCTGAGCGCAGCCTGCGCTCACTGGAGGTCCGGCTGCACGAGATGGAGGCCAGGGAGGCCCGTCCGGTGTCGTTCCCGACGGCCTGTCTGCCGCAGCCCGCTCCGCCCGCTCAGCCCGCGGAGCCGACAGAGTCCCACATGCGGGTCCCCACGGCGGCGGCGCTGCCGGACGACCACCCGCGCAGAAAGCACACCCACCGCGCGGACGAGCAGTTCCCCTGGCTGTCGGAGCCGTTCGACGAGCCGGAAACAGCGGACTGACCCTCCAGACACCCCCGAAGCGGCCCGAACGAGCCCCGAGGGCCGCTCCCACGCACTCCGCTGGGCAGCTGCGGGCCAGGGGCCGTCGGGCGGTGGGATCAGCCGCCGTTGGTCGGACGGGCCCTCTGCGACCAGGAGTTGAGCTGGCGTGACAGGAACCCGCACACCAGTTGCTTGGCCGCGTCGATGAGCTCGGGTGAGCCGTCGGGGTCGTGGCGGAAGGCCAGCTTGAGCACCGAGTCGCCCGCCTCCACCGCCACCAGGACGGCGACGTCCAGCTCCCGGCTGTCGGCCAGGCCGAACTCGCTGAGGAGCAGGCCGCGCAGCCGTCCGGCGATGACCGTGTTGTTGTCGGAGCCGGAGTCGAGCAGGTTGAGGTCGACCACGTCGCCGAAGTGGATGCTCTTGAACCCCGGCACGGTGCGGTGCATGTCGACGTACTCGTCCATGATCGCCTCCACCGCCTCCCACCAGCCCGGGTACTCCTCCTCGAGGAATCTCCGGCCGACCCTGGAGACGAACTGCTCGACGTTGCGCCGGGTCAGCTCCTGGGTGATGGCCCGTTTGTCGGGGAAGAACTGGTAGAGCGACCCGATCGCGACGTCCGCGCGTTCGGCGATGCGGGTGGTCGACAGCGTCTCGTAGCCGCTCTCGTCGAGCAGCTCTGCGCAGGCGTCGAGCATGCGCTCGACCCTGCGGGCACTGCGGCGCTGCGTGGGCCGGCGGCGGAGCGGCTTGGGCTGAACGCAGTCGTCTTCCGGAAGTGGGGAGGACACGGATTCCATCTTCCCCCCAAGAAGCGATCGTTACCTGCCAATGTGTGGATTCCCCGGAGCTCCGGTCAGGCGGGCCAGGCGCCGCATCGCGCCGGGTGAGATCCGCGACAGCAGATAGCCGATCTTGCCTTCGGCGTTGACGGGCACCACGGCCTGGTCGCGGTGGACGGCGCGGAGGATGTGCGCGGCCACCCGTTCCGGCGGGTAGCCTCGCCGCGCCAGCCCGCGTTCGGCGTCTTCCCGCAGGTCGGGGCCGACGTAGGTGGCGTGCTGGGCGATGGGGGTGGAGACGAAGCCGGGGCAGACCACGCTGACGCCGATGCCCTGGCCGGCGAGTTCGGCGCGGAGGCAGTCGCTGAGCATCTTCACCGCCGCCTTCGAGGTCGAGTACGCAGGCAGCACCCTGGACGGCGCGAAGGCGGCAAGGGAGGCGATGTTGACGATGTGCCCGCCTTCGCCGCGTTCGGCCATCTGGGCGGCGAACAGGCGGCAGCCGTGGATGACGCCCCACAGGTTGACGTCGAGGGTCCGGCGCCAGTCGTCGAGCGAGTGGTCGAGGAAGGGCCCGGCGACCGCGATCCCGGCATTGTTCACCACAATGTCCGGCACTCCATAACTCGTCCGGATATTTCGTGCAAAAGCCTCCATTTGGTCGGCGTCGGCGACATCGACCTGGACGGCGTGCGCTGTCCCCCCAAGGTCCTTCTCGATGCCGTCGGCGGCGCGGGTGGCCGCGTCGAGGTCGAGGTCGGCGCAGACGACCTCGGCGCCGTGCGCCGCGAAGGCCCGCGCGGTGGCGCGCCCGATGCCGCTGCCCGCGCCGGTGACCACCACCAGCCGCTCGGCGAAGGCCCGGCGCCCCTCCTCGACCCTGGCCCTGCGCAGCGTCCTGGACGGCTCGCCGCCGTCGACGTGGTCGGCGAACTCGGCGATCATCCTGGCGACCACGTCGGGGTGGCTGCGCTGCGCCCAGTGGCCCGCCGCGATCCTGCGGTGCCAGAACCTCGGCGCCCACTGCTCCAGCGAGGACAGCAGCGCCGGTGAGACGAACGGGTCGCGGGCGGCCTCGATGAGCTGGACGGGCACGCCGACGTTCGGATCCCCACCGCCGTGCAGGCGGCCGGCCATGTTCCGCCGGTAGAGCCAGAGCCCGTTGCGCGCGTCCTTGGCGAGCGTGTCGGCGGGGTGTCCGGGACGCGGCCGGACGCCGTCGTTGTTCCGCATGGTCCGCTTCAGCATCCCGGGCATGAACGTGCTCCAGGCCAGCTCGGGCAGGACGGGGACGTGGAACGCGCCGATGTACCAGGACCTGGCGAGCTGACCGGCCACGTCGCGGCGCCTGCCGTGCCGCGCGAACTGGGCCGCCTGGGCGAGGCCGGGGCCGCCGAAGCTGGTGAAGGAGGCGACGCGGTCGCGGATGCCCGGCCTGGTGACCGCGTCCCAGCCCTGCAGCGACCCCCAGTCGTGGCCGACGAGGTGCACGGCCGGCTTGCCGATCGCGTCGAGGACGGCGGCGAGGTCCGCCGCCAGATGGTCGAAGTCGTAGTGGTCGTGGTCGTGCGGGGCGGTGGACCGGCCCGCGCCGCGCACGTCGTACCTGACGACGTGGAAGCGGTCGCTCAGCCGCCGCGCGACCTCGTCCCAGACGCGGTGCGTGTCGGGATAGCCGTGGACGAGCAGGATCGTGGGGTCGGCCGGGTCGCCCTCCTCGAAGACCGCCAGCCGTACGTCACCGGATTCGACCCAGCGCATCGCGACCTCCTATTGGACGTTTAGTCCAAATATAGGCAGAGTCAGGGACGGGCGGACAGACCCGTGCAGGAGCGCAGCGCCCTCCAGTCGGCGACCGCCTGCGTCCTGGCCGTGCCGGTCATCGGGATCGGGACGCCGCCCTGGATGGTGGCCGGGGTCCAGCGATCCCTGAGGACCTTGCGGCCGTTGATGGTGAGGGTCAGCACACCGGTCCGCCCGGTGGTGCCGGGAGTGGAGTTGTAGAAGACGAAGTTGCCCATGCCGTAGCTGATGTAGGAGTTGTCCAGGTAACCGGCGCCGAGCAGGATGTGCGCGTGCCCGCCGACCACCACGTCGGCGCCCGCCTTGACCAGCTTGGGGGCGAGCGAGAGCTGCGCCGGGTTGGGGCACTTCTGCATCTCGGTGCCCCAGTGCAGGTGGACGATCACGGTGTCGGAGTTCTCCCTGGCCTGCCGCACGGCCGCCAGCAGCCGGTCCTCGTTCTTGGCCGAGGCGAGGCCGCCCTTGCCGGTGGTCGCGGTCCAGGACGTGACGAACTCGGCGTCGAGCACCTGGGTCGCGCCGATGATGGCGACCCGGTTGCCGTTGATGACCTTACGGAATGGTTTGTAGGCCTGCGTGGAGTTGCTCCCGATCCCCACCACCGGGAACCTGGACCGCTTGATCGCCGCGAGCGTGTCGGTGAGGCCGCTCTCCATGTAGTCCATGCCGTGATTGTTGGCCATCGAGGCGACGTCCACACCTGCGGCTTTGAGCGCGGTGAAGGCGCTGGCGGGCGCCCTGAACGTGAACTGCTTGCCGGGCGCGGGCGTGCCGCCCTCGGTGATCGCGGTCTCCAGGTTGACCATGGCCAGGTCCGCGTCGCTGAGCACGTTCGAGATCGGGCCGAGCGCGGTGCGCGGGTTGGCCAGCCGGCCGCGCAGGCCGCCCTCGAAGTGCACGTCGCCGCCGAAGGCGATGGTGAACGGCTTGCGCGGGGCACGTTTCGGCGCGGGCGTCGTGGCGGCGGGCCGCTGCACCGCCGTATCGGCCTGCGGCTCCGAGTTGGCAGCCGTACACGCGGAACTCGTGACGACGACGGCGGTCATCGCGAGGAGGGCACGGGGGAGTCTCACTTGTCGCCACTTCCGCTCGATATTCACAGTCAGCCATCGAGCATGCCATGAACGACCGATATGCGCGCGTTTCTAGTGGTGCGCGATAAGCCAGTCCACCGCGTCCCGGCTGCGGTCGTTGGCCGGGCGGTAGACGACCAGGCGGGTCTCCGGCGCGGACGACAGGTTGAAGCTGGTGGTGCCGAAGCGCATCTCCCCCAGCTCCTCGTGCTTGAAGATCTTCTCGCGCGGGCCGGGCTCCGCGACGTCCTGCCTGGCCCAGAGCCTGGCGAACTCGGCGCTCTCGGCGCTGAGCCTGCGCACGAAGTCCTGCCAGCATGGGTCGTCGCCGTGGCGGCTGTAGGCGCCCCTGAAGACCGCGACGGCGCGCGCCAGCTCCAGGTCGCGGTTGACCAGCATCGCCGCCAACCTGGGGTTGACGCACGTCTGCCAGAGTGTGTTGCGCTCACCCTCGGGAGCGCCGACGACCTCGGGGAAGAGCGCCGCGTAGGCGGTGTTCCAGGCCAGCGCGTCGCAGCGGCTGTTGGCCAGGCACGCCGGCATCGGGTCGAGCTGGTGCAGTATCGCCTTCATGTCGGGGGTCACCCGAGCCGAGTCGCCGGCGGCCGGGCCCTCCTGCTGGCCCGCCAGCCGGTAGAGGTGCTGGCGCTCGGCGCTGTCGAGCCGGAGCGTGCGCGAGATCGCGTCGAGCACCTGGCTGCTGGCGTTGATCGGACGCCCCTGCTCCAGCCACGTGTACCAGGTGACGCCCACCCCTGCCAGCTGGGCCACCTCCTCGCGGCGCAGGCCAGGCGTGCGCCGCCGGGGGCCGGGCGCAAGCTCCACCATCTCGGGCGTGATGCGCTCTCGTCGGCTGCGCAGGAACGCCGCCAGGTCGGCGCGCCTTGCTTCTGTCACGGTCACCTCTTCACTATGGACGGACCGGGCGAGGGGCATCCAGGTGGCGTTAATACCAGTATAAGTAGGCTCTCGTTACTGGTACCAGAGATCCGTCACTCTGTTCGTATGACACAATCTGCTGCCCTTTCTCCCCCTCTGGCGGCACAGCCGGAAAGAGCCAAGGCCAGCGGGCTGCTCCTCGCCGTCATCCTGCTCGGGCAGTTCCTGGCCGTCCTGAACGTCAACATCGTCAACGTGGCCACTCCGACCATCGAGGCGGACCTGCGCTCGTCCGGTGCCGGGCTGCAGATGATCGTGGCCGGATACACCATTGTCTACGCCGTCCTGTTGATCACGGGAGCCAGGGTCGGCGACCTGTTCGGCTACCGCCGGGCCTTCCTCTACGGTCTGGCGCTGTTCACCCTCACCACGCTCGGCTGCGGGCTCGCGCCCTCCACCGGGGCGCTGGTCGGCTTCCGCTTCGCCCAGGGCGCCGGAGCCGCGATGATGATGCCGCAGGTGCTGACGCTGATCCAGCGCAACTACCAGGGTCCGGCCAGAGGCCGCGCGCTCGGCCTGTGGTCCGCGGTCGTGAGCGGCGGGATCGTCGTCGGGCAGGCGCTCGGCGGCATCCTGCTCGGGCTCGGCGCGGGTTGGCGGATCGTGTTCCTGGTGATGGTGCCGATCGGGGCGTTGCTGCTCGTCGCCGGCGCCCGCGCGCTCCCCGCCGACCAGGGCGGCGGCCGGGGCGGGCTGGACCCGTGGGGCCTGCTGACGCTGTCGGCCGCCGTGCTGCTCTTCGTGGTGCCGCTCGTGCTCGGCAGGGAGCTGCACTGGCCGCTGTGGGGCTGGATCTCGATGGCGCTGAGTGTGGTGATGTTCGGGGTGTTCGTCCGGGTGGAGCGCTGGGTGACCGGGCGCGGCGGGCGTCCGCTCGTCGACGCGCGCGTGCTGCGCGCCCCCGGCATGCGGCCGGGGCTCGGCGTGCTCCTGCTCGGCCCGGCGACCTGGGGCGCGTTCCTGTTCACCTCCGCGCTGCACCTGCAGGGCGAGTTGCACCTGTCGCCGTTCGCGTCCGGCATGATGATGGTTCCCTGCGCCGTGGCGTTCGCGGTGGTCGGGCTGCTCTGGCCGCGGCTGCCCGCCGGGCTGCAGCGCCCGCTCGTGCCGTTCGGGTACGTGGTGGCCGCGCCCGCCTATGTGGGGCTCGGGCTCGCGGCCGGTGGCGGCGCGCTGTACGCGGTGATGAGCGCGCTGATCGGCGCCGGGCTCGGCGTACAGGTCGCGGTGACCAACATGGCGACAGAGCAGGTGGACGACGCCTACGCCGCCGACGCGAGCGGCGCGCTGCTCACCGTGATGCAGCTCGGCCAGGTCATCGGGGTGTCGACCGTGGGGACTCTGTTCATCTCGCTGAGCCAGGCGCACTCCGGCAGCTCGGCCTCCATGGGGACCGCGATCGCGATGGCCACGCTGGCCGTCCTGGCGGGTCTGTGCTCGTTGTTCCTGGCGCGACGGCGGGCCCTGAACGTGGCCTGACGATCCCTCAGGCGAAACCGGCCCGCGCCCATCGGGCGCGGGCCGGTTCGTGTGTCACCTCGGCCGGTCTGCCGGGAGTTCAGGGTTTCGATGCCGGGGCGTCCTGCCGCGCTTCGAGCTGCGGCGGTGGCCACCAGGGCGGGAGGTTCGGGGTTCCGGACCGGCGGAAGCCGTGTCAGTTGATCACCTGAACGTTTCCTGTGAAATGATGTACGGGTTCTTCCAGATTCGCCGCGACGGTGGGCTGGAGTGCGATAGAGGCTGTGCTGTGCCTCTGCCGAACGGCCCTGCTTGTTGCGCTAGCAACCTGCCAGGGCCGTTCTTTATGCGCTGGCCGCGAGTGCCGCCAGGTCGAACTCACCTTCGCGGACGCCGGCCGTGAAGGCGGCCCACTCCGACGGGGTGAAGACCAGGACGGGACCGTCCTGGACCTTGCTGTCGCGCAGGGCGACGTTACCGTCGGCCAGGGGGGCAACCTCGACGCAGGCGGTCGCGCCGTTGCAGAAGCTGCTCTTCTGCCACGCTGCCCTCTGAGTGTTGATGTACATTTTCTCCCCAAATGGGCGAAGAGGCGTCATTGCCCCTTGTTGATCGTCACTCAGCGTCGCCACTGCATGGCCTTGCGTTGGATGAGGACACGTGACTCGTCCTCATCCAGCGATTCGGACCTGATGTGGTCGAACGCCGTCTCATATCCAGCCACCCGTTCGAGGTCCTCGACGAAGTGCGCGGTGTAGAGCTGCTCGAGGTACACCACGTCGTCGAACGCCGCGAACTTCAGATGGATGAAGGCGCCCGTGTTGACCGGGTGCAGCGCATCCAGGGTCAGCACGTGGACGCTGACGTGCGGCAGCATGGACACCTCGAGAAGGTGCTCCATCTGCTCGCGCATCACCGAGGGTTCGCCGAAGCGACGTGTCAGCGCGGCCTCGTCGAGCACCACGCTCAGCTGGGCCGGATCGGGCTTGCGCAAGACACGACGCTGCCTGTCGAGGCGGGCCTCGACGCGGCTTCGGACACCGCTGTGCGTGATGCGTGCGATGCCACGGGTAGCCAGGATGACTTCCCGCGCGTACTCCTCGGTCTGAAGAAGGCCTGGCACAGCCTGGGGTTCCCAGTTGCGCTGGAATACGGCCTCCGCCTCCAACCCGAGGAATCTTGTGTACTCCTCAGGCAGAGAGTCTTCGTAATCTTCCCACCAGCCGCGCTGATCCGCGTCACGCAACAAGCTGATGAGTTCGTCAAGCTTGTCGCCCTCGATCCGGTAGAGCTTGGCCATGGCCTGGACGTCCTCGGCGCTCGGCATGGTCTTGGCGGACTCGATGCGACTGACCTTACTCGGCGACCAGCCGAGTTCCCCGGCCGCCTTGGCTCCTGTCAGCTTCCTGCGTTCGCGGAGGAGACGCAGCTCCTGGCCCAGCCTGAGCCTGCGAACAGTAGGACTGCCCTGCTGCGATGGCACCGTCCACTCTCCTTGTCGGGCATGAAGGCGTAGCCGGAAAGGATCGTTTGGAGCCCGGCTTATTGGGCCGTTCACTTAATCTTACACTGCAACTTGCATCGGCACTGCCACCCGACCTTGCCAGAAAGCTTTCACGAGCGCACCGTAGGAACAACCACAGCATTTCCCGGCGGCTCGTGCAGGGAGTACAAGGGCTCCCTGACTACCGTGCCCCAGCGGCCCGGCTGACAGTTCTCGTGCAACTTGCACCACAAATTATTCGGCAAGGTGCGAAGAAAACGAAATCTTCTCTTGCTGAAAGTATTGCGGCTTCCATCACCCAGGGGGACGATCGTTCCAAGGGGGATCCGAAGGAGGCCGAGATGACGAAACGGCCGTGCACACCGGGTCTTCCACACTTGATCGCGAGCGGCCCGGCGGGCCGCCCCCTCGGCAGCGTCGCCGTCCCGGAGAAACTTCGCCCCAGGGAGGCCTCTTGCCGGACGGATCGCCCGACCGCCTGATCGACCGCCTGCTCGAACGCCGCGACAACCGCCGCTCATTCGAGCACGTAAAAGCCGGACCGGCGCCGACTGCCGCGCCGCCGCATATGGGCTGCCACCCTGCGACGACGCGAGCCATCGGCTCTCGGTCCGGCGAAAAGAAGCCACCTCGAGAATGCCGCGAAAGGGGTCTTCTATGTACTCACAAGGTACCAAGGGACTCAGCCGAATCAAGTCCCGGATCCGGGAACTCGTCGCCTGGGCCGACCGCGAGATCTGCATGGAGCCGGACGAGTTCGCCTACCGGCGAGGCTGGACCGTGACCAGGGCCGGCTTCGGCTCCCGACGCTACCGCGACCACCGCTTCGACCAGCTCAGGATCGCACCGCTCCTCCAGGAGGAGGTGTCCTGAGATGGCGAGGAATCCGCGCAACCAGATCTACCCGGCCAACGAGGACCTTCCCGTCGCCGGCGGCTCAGGGGCGCTGACGAGGCTCTGGCGGCTCAGGACCGAGCTGCTGCTGGTCCTGGCGGCCGGACTGGTCACGCTGACCCTGCTGGGGGCCACGCAGCAGGGCGGGTGGGCCCCGTTCGTCGCGCTGACGAGCGCGATCTCGGTGCCCGCCGCGACCAGGGCGGGACGCAACTGGGCGGTGGCCCACTTCTGGTGCGTGGTGTCGAGGCACCGGCTGCAGAGGGTCTGCCTGGAGACCACCATGCACACCCGGGCGGGGCGCATCCCGCTGGTGCTCTGGATCACGCCCACGACCACCGGGGAGAAGGCGCTGATCCTGACCAGGGCCGGGATCTGCGCCGAGGAGTTCGGGGCGTACGCGGAGGAGATCGCGGCGGCCTGCTGGGCCAGGAACGCCACCGTCTACCGGCATCGCGCCAGGGCGCACCTGGTCGTGCTGGAGATCGTCAGGCGCGACGAGGTCCCGGGCGCCGCCTCGCCCGGTCTCGACCGCCTCTACGGCCGCCGCGCATGGGTGTCGATGAGGCCCGACATCGAGGAGCCGTCCGATATGCGCGGGCGTCCGGCGCTGCCGCAGGTCGGCTGAGCCCCACAGTCAAGCCCCGGAGACCGCGGGGGCTCCGGGGCTTCCCCATGCGCGACGCGCGGGCCAAGATGAGTTCAGCTGACGAACTCAGGAGTCGTGATATGTCGACTGTTCACCGCACCTGCCCCCTGTGCGAAGCCGTCTGCGGCCTGACCCTGACCCTCGACGACGGCGGCCATGTCACGAGCGTCCGCGGCGACAGGGACGATCCGTTCAGCAAGGGCTTCATCTGCCCGAAAGGCGCCAGCCTCGGCCGCCTGGACGAGGACCCCGACCGGCTCCGCAAGCCGCTGATCAGAGACGGCGAGCTGTGGCGCGAGGCGACCTGGGACGAGGCGTTCACCGCCGTCCAGCGCGGCCTCGACCAGGTCTCCGAGCGGCACGGACGCCAGTCTGCCGGCATCTACCTCGGCAACCCGAGCGCCCACAGCATGGCCGGAGCCCTCTATGCCACGCCGCTGATCAAGGCGCTCGGCACCCGCAACGTCTTCTCCGCCAGCACCGCCGACCAGATGCCCAAGCATGTGGCCAGCGGCCTGATGTTCGGCCACCCGCTCACCATCGCCGTGCCGGACCTCGACAGGACCGACTACCTGCTGATGCTGGGCGCGAACCCGCTGGAGTCCAACGGCTCCCTGTGCACCGCGCCCGACTTCCCCGGCAGACTGAAGGCGCTCAGGGCGCGCGGCGGCAGGCTGGTGGTGGTCGATCCGCGGCGCACCAGAACCGCGTCGCTGGCCGACGAGCACGTGTTCGTCCGCCCGGGCACCGACGCGTACCTGCTCTTCGGCCTGGTTCACACGCTCTTCGCCGAAGACCTGACCAGGATCTCGCACGAGGTCAACGGCCTGGACGAGGTCCGCGAGGCGGCCAAGCACTTCCCGCCCGACGTGGTCGCGCGCCGCACGGGCGTCCCCGCACAGGTGATCGTCCGGCTGGCCAGGGAGCTGGCCGCCGCCAGGACCGCGGCCGCCTACGCCAGGATCGGCACCTGCACCACCGAGTTCGGCACGCTGGCCCAGTGGCTGGTGGACGTGCTGAACGTGCTCACCGGCAACCTCGACAGGCCGGGCGGCGCGATGTTCCCCAAGGGGGCCACCGAGTTCGGCGCCGGACGCAGGACGTACGCGGTGGGGCGCTGGACGAGCCGCGTCAGGGGCCTGCCGGAGGCCAACGGCGAGCTCCCCGTGGCGACCCTCGCGGACGAGATCGAGACTCCCGGCGACGGCCAGATCAGGTTCCTGCTGACGGTGGCGGGCAACCCGGTGCTGTCCGCGCCCCACGGTGACCGCCTCGACCGGGCCTTCGCGCAGCTCGACTTCATGGTCAGCGTGGACCCGTACCTGAACGAGACGACCAGGCACGCGCACGTCATCCTGCCGCCGCCGCGTGTCCTGCAGTCGGGGCACTTCGACTTCACGCTGCTCGGATTCGCGGTCCGCAACTACGCGCGGTACTCCCCGCCGCTGCTGCCGCTGGACGGGCGGCCGTCGGAGGCGCAGATCCTGGCCAGGCTGGCGATGATCGCGTCCGGCCTGGAAGGCGACCTGGACGCGTTCGTCATCGACCAGATGCTGCGCAAGGCCGTGGACCTGCCCGGTTCCGGCGTCGAGGGGCGGGACCCGGCGGAGCTGCGCGCGTCCCTGGAGGGCGAGACGGGGGCGGAACGCAGGCTCGACCTGATGCTGCGGCTCGGCCCGTACGGCGAGTGGGCGGGCAAGGGCGAGCTGTCGCTGCGCAAGTTGCTCGACCACCCGCACGGGCTCGACCTCGGCCCGCTGGAGCCCCGGCTTCCCGAGGTGCTGAGGACGGCCTCGGGCCTGATCGAGCTGGCGCCGCCACTGCTCGTCGAGGACGTGCAGCGGCTTCGGGGCAGGCTGGAGGAGGAGCCGCCCGAACTCGTCCTGATCGGACGGCGGCACCTGCGCTCGAACAACAGCTGGTTGCACAACGTGGGCCCGCTGGTCGGCGGCAGCAACACGTGCACGCTGCAGATCAACCCAGCCGACGTGGCGCGGCTGGGGCTCGACGGTGAGGCCGTGGTGCGGTCGGCCAAGGGCGAGCTGACGGTGCCGCTCGAACCGACCGACACGATCATGCCGGGCGTGGTGAGCCTGCCGCACGGGTGGGGGCACGCGGGGAGCACGCAGTCGGTCGCCGCCGAGCACGCCGGGGTGAGCGCGAACGCGCTGACCGACGAGTCCGCTATCGACGTTCCGTCAGGTAATGCGGTGTTCAACGGCGTTCCGGTCACGATTTTGCCAACTGCTGTGATCACGGCACATTAGGGTGTCGCGCGTGACTATCGCGCCAGAAGAGGACCGCCTGAACGCCCAGATCGCCTTCGTCGTCGAGATCGACAAGTTGAAGCGGGTCGTCCGCCGCAACCTGCTCATGGACGGCTCGCGGCGGGAGAACGACGCAGAGCACTCCTGGTACGTAGGCATGCTGGCCATGGTGCTCGGCGAGCACGCGCCACCCGGCACCGACATCCAGCGGGTGGTCGCCATGCTGCTCGTGCACGACCTGGTGGAGATCGACGCGGGCGACACGTTCGTCTACGACCAAGCCGCCGTGGCCGCCCAGGCGGAGGCGGAGCGGGCGGCCGCCGATCGGATCTTCGCCCTGCTCCCCGGCGAGCAGGGTGTGCGGATGCGGGAGCTCTGGGACGAGTTCGAGGCCCGCGAGACCCGCGAGGCCCGCTTCGCCAGGGCGCTCGACCGGTTCGCCCCGATTTTGGCCAACCACCACACCGAGGGCGGCACCTGGCCGCTGTTCAAGGTGACGGCCGCACAGGTCAAAGAGAAGGTCCGGCTGATCGAGGAGGGCTCGCCCTCGCTCGGGGCGTACGCCCTGGAGCTGGTCGAACTCTCCGTCGCCAGAGGACACCTGTCCGAGTGATGCCCTCCTGCCTGGGGTAGGGGACTTGTCGTGAAAGAGTCAGTTCGAGCGAGACGTCGGCAGTTGCGGCGTTTCGTGGGGCCGGTCGGTCTGGCTGACCGGCTCGAGAAGTCCAAGGCCATGGACACGCCGATCCGGGTGCTGGCCAAGGCCGTCCGCACCCTGATCCGTCCTGGAACGCTGCGGGACGTGCTGCACGGCGTGCCCATCGGCAAGCCCCTGCATCCGCCGCTCGCGACGATGAGCCTCGGCTGCTGGCTCTCGGCCGTCGTCCTGGACGTCGCCAGGGCCGACCCGAGGGCGACACGGCTGCTCCTGGCCAGCGGCATCGGCTGCGGGCTGCCCACCGCCGCCGCGGGGCTGACCGACTGGTCGTCGCTGCACCGGGAGCAGCAGCGGGTCGGCTTCGTCCACCTGCTGTCGAACGTGACCGCGCTCGGGCTGTTCAGCGCCTCGCTGGCGGCGCGGCTGCGCGGGCGCGAGCGCGGCGGCCGGATACTCTCGTTCGCCGGGCTCGGCGTGGGGAGCCTGGGCGCGTACCTGGGCGGGCACCTGGCCTACCGGCTCGCCGCAGGGGCCAACCACGCGCCGCAGGTGTCCCACCTGGTGCCGCTCGGGTGGCACGACCTCTGCCGGCTCAAGGAGCTGCCGGAAGGCAGGCCGGTCGCGCGGCGGCTCGGCTACATCCAGCTGTTCGTGCTGCGCAATGCCGAGGGCGTCACCGTGCTCGCCGACCGCTGCCCGCACCTGGCCGGACCGCTGCACCAGGGCAGGCTGGTCGTGGAGAAGGGCGAAGCGTGCGTGGTGTGCCCGTGGCACGGCAGCACCTTCCGGCTGGAGGACGGCACGGTCAAGCACGGGCCTGCCACCGCGCCGGCCCCGATCTTCGAGACCCGCATCCAGCGCGACGGCACCGTCCAGGTCCGCCCCAGCGTCACCTGACCTCGCCGCACGCCTGCCCCGCATCGGCGCGTGCCTGCCCGATCTCCCCATCAGCGCCCTCGTGGCCCATCTCCTCTCTCTCGAGCACGCCTGGCCCGTCTGCGCGCAGAAGCACTCACAGGCCCCCGCAGCCCGCAGTTGACCTGAACGTTGGTTTAGGTTTTACGGTCGGAGCCATGAGCAAGATTCTGGTGACCGGCGCGACCGGCAATGTGGGCAAACATGTCGTCTCCGAGCTGGCCGAAGCGGGCCTGGACGTCCACGCGCTGGTGCGCGACCCGAGCAGGGCGAAGCTGCCCGAGGGCGTGAAGGCCGTCCGCGGCGACCTGACGGCGCCGCAGACTCTGGAGCCCGCGCTGGCGGACGTGGAGAGCGTCTTCCTGGTGTGGCCGGGCTTCGCGGCCGAGACCGCCGCCCCGGTGGTCGAGGCGATCGCCAAGCACGCCCGCCGCGTCGTCTACCTGTCGGCCGACGTGACAGAGCTGGCGGACGGCGAGGAACCTACCCTGTTCCACCAGGAGGTCGAGCGGCTGATCAGGCGGTCCGGGATCGCCTGGACGTTCCTGCGTCCCGTAGGCTTCGCCGCCAACACGCTGGGCTGGGCGGAGCAGATCCGGCAGGGCGTGGTGCGCTGGCCGTTCGGACAGGCGTCCCGGGCGCTGATCCACGAGCGGGACATCGCGGCGGTGGCGTCCCACGTCCTCACCTCGGCGGGGCACAACGGGGCGAAGTACGTCCTCAGCGGGCCCGGGCGGCTGACGCAGGAGGAGCAGGTGCGCATCATCGGCGAGACGGTCGGACGCGAGGTGCGCTGGGAGGATCTGCCACGGGACGTCGCCCGCGAGCAGTTGCTGGCGGCCTGGGGCGACGCCACGTTCGTGGAGGGGGCGCTCACGGGGTGGGAGAGCTTCGTGACGTCCCCCGAGAAGGTCACGGACACGGTGGAGAGGCTGCTGGGCAGGCCGCCCCTGACGTTCCGCCAGTGGGCCGAGGACCACGCGGCCGACTTCCGCTGACCGCGCCGACGCCTCATCGACCAAGCACGACCGCCCTGTCGGCGTCAGGCTTCGTCGGCGGGGTGCTCGACCAGGGCGAGAATGCGGCTGGACATGAACCGCGCGGTGCGGACCGCCGTGCCGCTGCGGGTCACCTCGCTGACCTCGACCAGACCCCGCCGCGTGGTCACCTCCACACGGCGCCCCGCACGGGTGGCGTTGACCTCGTAGGTACGCGGGCTGCCGCCCACATCGATGACGATCTCCACCCGATCACCCTTCATGCACGGATTTATACCCACAAAGCCTGGTAATTATCCGTACATTAGTTTGACAATTGCCACCACGCCGACGCACACGATGATCCCCCGAAGCACCGGCGCGGGGATCCGCCGCCCGATCCGCGCCCCTACGAACCCGCCCACCATGGACCCCACGGCCACGGCCAGCACCGCCCACCAGTCCACCCGGGCGACGGCGATGAACAGCACGGCGGCGCAGCCGTTCACGATGAGGGAGAGCACGTTCTTCGCCGCGTTCACCCGCTGCAGGTCCTCGTCCAGGAAGCTGCCCAGCAGGCCGATCAGCAGCACACCCTGGGCGGCCCCGAAGTACCCGCCGTAGACGCCCGCCGCCAGCACCCCCAGCCAGAGCTCCACGCCCCCGTGCGGGTGCGCGTGCTCCCGCCGCGCCGACAGCCACCCGTTCAGTTTCGGCTGCGCCACCACCAGGACGCAGGCCACGGCGATGAGCACCGGCACCACGACCTTGAACACGCTCGGGTCGAGGTAGAGCAGGAGGACTCCCCCGATCACCGACCCGAGCGCCGAGGCCGTACCGAGCCGTACCAGCCGCTCGCGCTGGCCTTTGAGCTCGGCGCGGTAGCCGTACGCGCCCGCGAAGGACCCGGGGACCAGCCCGATGTTGTTGGACACGTTCGCCACGACGGGGTCGATCCCGACGGCCACCAGGGTGGGAAAGGTGATCAGTGACCCCGAACCGACGATCGCGTTGATCGCGCCGGCCGCCATTCCGGCCGCACAGACCGCGACCACCTCCCAGACCGTCACCCGACGAGCCTAGACGCGCCCCCGCCTCTTCCCGGCAGCGGGGTTCACGCGGAGGGCTCGGGTGTCCGGAAGGGCGCGGGAGTCCGGGAGGGCGCGGCGGCGGGGGTGTGTCAGTGTTCGCGGTCCTTCGGCGGGCTGAAGAGGCTGCCGAGGCTCTCCAGCGCCTTGCCCATCTCCGAGGGGACGATCCACACCTTGTTCGCGTCCCCCTTGGCGATCTCGGGGAGCGTCTGCAGGTACTGGTAGGCGAGCAGGCGCTGGTCCGGGTTGCCCTCGTGGATGGCCTTGAAGACCATGCCGATCGCGTCCGCCTGCCCTTTGGCGCGCATGGCCTGCGCCTCCGCGTCGGCCTGGGCGCGCAGGACCGCCGCCTCCGCCTCGCCGCGGGCGCGCAGGACCGCCGCCTGCTTCTCGCCCTCCGCCGCGAGGATGGCGGCCTGCCGCTGCCCCTCCGCGGTCAGGACGGCTGCGCGCTTGTCGCGGTCGGCGCGCATCTGCTTCTCCATCGAGTCCTGGATCGAGACCGGCGGGTCGATGGCCTTGAGCTCCACCCTGTTGACCCGGATGCCCCACTTGCCCGTCGCGTCGTCCAGGACACCGCGCAGCTCGGTGTTGATGTCCTCGCGCGAGGTCAGCGTGCGTTCCAGGTCCATGCCGCCGACCACGTTGCGGAGCGTGGTGACCGTGAGCTGCTCGACGCCGACCAGGAAGTTGGCGATCTCGTACGTGGCCGCCTTCGGGTTGGTGACCTGGAAGTAGATGACCGTGTCGATCGAGACCACCAGGTTGTCGGAGGTGATCACGGGTTGCGGCGGGAAGGAGACGACCTGCTCACGCAGGTCGATCATGTCCTTGATCCGGTCGATGAACGGCACCACGAGGTTCAGACCAGGCTTGAGCGTGCGGTGATAACGGCCGAGCCGCTCCACGATCGCGGCCGTCGCCTGAGGGATGATGCGGACGGTACGCGCCACCCCGAAGCCCACCGCCGCGACCACGACGAGGGCGACGATGAGCTGTTCCGTGGACATGGCGACGCTCCGAAGTCGAGATGTGCGACTTCGTAGATCCTATGAGCTTTTGGCGGCCTTTTTAGGTATAAGACCGATCTAGTGGGCTCGGGCGTACCAGCGGCCCTGCTCGCTGCGTTCCAGCGAGAGCGGCACGCCGAAGGTGCGGGTCAGGTTGTCGGCCGTCATCACGTGCTCCAGCGGCCCCTGCGCGACGACCGAGCCGTGACGCAGCAGCAACCCGTGGGTGAACCCGCTCGGCACCTCCTCCACGTGGTGCGTCACCAGCACCAGCGTGGGTGAGCGGTAGTCGCCGGCCAGCAGCGACAGCCGCCGCACGAGGTCCTCGCGGCCGCCGAGGTCGAGCCCTGCCGCGGGCTCGTCCAGCAGCAGCATCTCGGGGTCGGGCATGAGCGCGCGGGCGATCTGCACCCGCTTGCGCTCGCCCTCCGACAAGGTCCCGAAGCGGCGGCGGATCAGATGGGCGGCGCCCATCATGTCGATCAGCTCGACGGCCCTGGTGACGTCGTTGGAGTCGTACTCCTCGGTCCAGCGGCCCATGATCGCATAGGACGCGGTCAGCACCAGGTCGATGACCTTCTCCTCCGGCGGGATCCGCTCGGCGAGCGCGGCGCTGGCCAGCCCGATGCGGGGGCGCAGGTCGAAGACGTCGGCCTGGCCGAGCCGTTCGCCGAGCACCTCCACGACCCCCTCGCTCGGATACAGCAACGTGGCGGCGACCTGTAGCAACGTGGTCTTTCCTGCGCCGTTCGGCCCGATGACGACCCAGCGCTCGTCCTCGTTGACCGTCCAGTCGATGGCACGTAGCAGGGCCGTTCCGTCGCGCCTGACAGCCACGTCCTGGAGCCGCAGCACCTGACCACCCATCCCAGGTCCTCTCCGTGGGGGTAACGCTCGGGGACAAACCTATTGCAGGGCGAGCGCTTATCGTGGACCGGTGCGCCCTGAATCGCCTTTCTGCCCCGCGCTGGTCGCCTGGGGGAACGCCTGGCTCGCCGGTCACGTCGGTCTGGACGAGGCAGTCGATCATGCGGAAACCGTTGGCGGACCGGCAGTCGTGGGGGCGGTGTCGCTCCGCGGCTACCTCGCCGACCTGCGGTCCGACGGGCTCACCGAGCTCAGGCTCGCGTTGCCGGCGCCCGGTGACCCGCTCGGGCTGTCCGGCCCGCCGGAGTTCAACTCGGCCGCCATCGACGCGGGCGAGGCCGTCGTCGCCGTGCTGCCCGAGCGGTGCCTCGGCCTGGTGCCCTCGCCCGACCTGCGTGGCTCGTCCTACGTGGGGGTGCGGCTGGCGGTGCACGAGTCCCGTCCCGCGCGCCACGACCTGCCGTCCATGGCGGAGGCCGAGCAGGAGCTGTCGGCGGCGATCCGGTCCGCGACCGAGGCCCTGACGGCCGTCGACGGCCCCGCGCAGGACCGTCCCGACCAGCTCGGACGCGCCGGCGGCGAGCTGGCGCCCGGCTACCCGGGGCGGGCGCACCGGCTGTCGGCCCTGGCGGCGAGGCTGGCCGCGGTGCTGCGAATGGCCGACGAGCGGGGTCTCACCTCAGGGCAGATCGCCACCCGGGGGGCCGCCCTGCGCGAGCTCGACCGCGCGGTGCGGCGAGCGCTGGTGGCGGCGCACCACGCCATCTTCGAACCCCTGAGAAACCAGTAGCCCGCCCAACTGCGGGCCCGCGGGCAGCTTGTGGGCAGCTTGTGGGCAAGGTGCGGAGACGTGCGGTGTTCAGGCGAGGCCGTGGCGGACCGCGTAGAGGGCGGCCTGGGTGCGGTCCTGGACTCCGAGCTTCATCAGCACGTTCGAGACGTGCGTCTTGACCGTCTTCTCGGCCACGGCCAGGCTCCTGGCGATCTCCCTGTTGGACCGTCCGGCCGCGATCAGTGCCAGCACCTCGCGTTCCCGCTCGGTCAACGGCATCGGCGCGGACGTGGACGGGGAGCCGCTCCCGCCTGCCAGCATCGCCTCCACCGCCTCCGGCGCCAGCAGCACCTGCCCTCCGTGGACGGCCCGAACGGCCTGCGCGAGCGCCAGCGGATCGACGTCCTTGTAGAGGAACCCCGCCGCGCCCGCCCGCATCGCCGGCCCCACGTCGGTCCTGTCGCTCACCGAGGTCAGCACCACCACCCGGGTGGACGTGCCGGCGAGCTTCGCCAGCGCCCCGAGCCCGTCGAGCACCGGCATCTTCAGGTCGAGCAGCAGCACGTCCGGCGCCAGCTGCCCGACCAGCTCGACGGCCTGCGCCCCGTCGGCCGCCTCGCCGACGATCGTGATGTCGTCCTGCAGGTCGAGAAAGGTCCGCAAGCCCTGCCGCACCACCGGATGATCGTCAGCGATCAGCACTCGGATCACACGCCCACCTCCACCCGAACCGTGGTCCCGTCGCCGGCGCCCGAGTCGACCGTCAGCACGCCGCCGATCGACTCCGCCCTGTCTCGCATCGACTCCAACCCCAGGCCGCGCGTTGCTTCGCGGACGAAACCGGCGCCGTCATCGCGCACTGACAGCGCCAGCCTGCCACCCTCGCGGGCGAGCCGCACCGAGATCCGCGCGGCGCCCGAGTGCCTGAAGGCGTTGTGCAGCGCCTCCTGCGCCACCCGCAGCAGGGCCACCTCGACCTCCGGATCGAGCGGCGGCAGCTCGTCGCACTCGAACGTGACGTCGGACGGGTGCAGCCGGTCCAGCATGCGCACGTGCTTGCGCAGCGTCTCGGCCAGGCCGTGCCTGTCGAGCTCGGCGGGACGCAACTCGACGATCACCGCGCGCAGCTCGGCCAGCGCCTCGCCCGCCAGCCGCTGCACCCGTTCCAGCTCGACGGCGGCCTTGTCGGGAGCGCTGTGCAGCATGGTCGCGGCGGCCTGGGCGGTGAGCCTGAGCGAGAACAGCTTCTGGGTGACGGCGTCGTGCAGCTCCCGCGCCATCCGGTTGCGCTCCTCCAGCATGGCCAGCTCGCGGCCCCGCTCGTACAGCCGGGCGTTGGTGAGCGCGATCGCGGCGTGCGCGGCGAACAGGGTGAGCAGCTCCTGGTCGGCCTCGGTGAAGCCGCCCGCGGTGCGCTTGTTGGCCAGGAAGATGATGCCGAGCACCTGCTCGCCGTCGCGGATCGGGACTCCGAGGAAGTCCTTCATCACCGGGTGCGCCTTGGGCCACCACTCGAACCTGGGGTCGCTGCGCAGGTCGGGCAGCCTGGCGGGGGCCCCGTCGCGGAGCATCGCGCCGAGCATGCCATGCTGTCTCGGCAGCGGCCCGATCGCGTCCCACTGCTTGTCGGTGAGGCCCTCGGCGACGAACTCGGCGAAGGACCCGTCGTCGTCGGGCACGCCGAGCGCGGCGTAGCGGGCGTCGAGCAGCCGCTGCGCGGAGCGGACGATGACCTGCAGCACCTCGCGCACCGACAGGTGGCGGGTGACCGCGAGCACGGCGGAGCTCACCGCCTGCAGGATCTCGTCTCGGTCGGACGTCACGGCACCCACTCTAGGGTCCTAGGACGAAAGCCCAGGATCGGGCGGGCCCTCAGCCCGATGCCGCGGCAGGACGCTCGTTCCTACCGTCGTGGCATGACGAACACCGCACTCATCACCGGCGCCTCCCGCGGTCTCGGCCTCGCTCTCGCGAGCTCGCTGGCGGGGGCGGGCTGGAATCTCGTGCTCACCGCGCGCGGCGCGGCCGACCTGGAGCGGGTCGCCGACGAGCTGGGCGCCACCGCGATCCCCGGCGACGTGACGGAGGCCGCCCACGTCCAGCGGCTGGCCGCCGCGGTCCCTGAGCTGGACCTGCTGGTCAACAACGCCAGCGACCTGGGTGTGGCCCCGCTGCCGCCACTCGCGGGCTACCCGCTGGAAGCGTTCAGGGTCCTGCTGGAGACCAACGTGACGGCTCCGCTGGCGCTCATCCAGGCGACGCTGCCCGCGCTGCGCGCCCGCCGGGGGGCGGTGGTGAACGTCACCTCCGACGCCGCCACGGGCGCGTACGAGGGTTGGGGCGGCTACGGCGCGACCAAGGCCGCGCTGGAGCAGCTCTCCAACGTGCTGTCGGCCGAGGAGCCGGAGCTGGCGGTCTGGTGGGTCGACCCGGGCGAGATGAACACCCGCATGCTGGCCGACGCGGTCGGCGCCGAGGACGCCGCCGCGGCCACCGACCCGGCGAAGGTCGCGTCCGCGCTGCACGACCTGGTCAAGGCCCGTCCGGCCGGCGGCAGGGTGAGCCTGCAATGACCGCGGCTCTCGACTTCGCGCTGCCGGACGCGCTCTCCGCGCACGAACCTCCAGAGGCGCGGGGGCTGGACCGCGACGGAGTCCGGATGCTGGTCTCGCGCGGCGGCCTGCCGCCCGAGCACCACCGCTTCACCGAGCTGCCCGACCAGCTCGCGCCCGGCGACCTGGTCGTGGTCAACAACTCCGCGACACTGCCCGCGGCCGTCCGGCTGGACCGGCTCGCCGTGCACTTCTCGACCGCGCGCGAGGACGGCACGTGGCTGGTCGAGCTGCGCCGCCGCACGGCGACGGCGTCGGAGCCGTACCAGGGAGGCGAGCCCGGCGAGTGGCTGCCCCTTCCCGGACGGGCCACGCTGAGGCTGCTCGGACGCGAGACCCCGCGCCTGTGGCGGGCCGCGCTCGACCGGGACGTGGAGGCGTACCTGCGGGCCCACGGGGTGCCGATCCGCTACTCCTACGTCAGCCGCGACTGGCCGATCGAGTCCTACCAGACGGTGTTCGCGACCGTGCCGGGCAGCGCGGAGATGCCCAGCGCCGGACGTCCCTTCAGCGCCGACCTGGTCACGGCGCTGGTGTCGCGCGGCGTCGGGATCGCCCCGATCACCCTGCACACCGGCGTGGCGTCCCCCGAGAAGGACGAACCGCCCTACGCCGAACGGTACGAGGTGCCCGAGCACACGGCCAGGCAGGTCAACCTGGTCAGGGAGGGCGGCGGCCGGGTGGTGGCCGCGGGCACGACCGTGGTACGCGCGCTGGAGACGGCCGTGGGCGCCGACGGCCTGGTGACCGCCTCCGCGGGCTGGACCGGGCACGTCGTCACGCCGGAGACCGGCGTCAGGGCGGTCACGGGGCTGATCACCGGGCTGCACGAGCCGCGCTCCAGCCACCTGATGATGCTGACCGCGCTGGCCGGCCGGGAACCGCTCGCGCGCGCCTACGAGGCCGCGCTACAGGAGAGGTATCTGTGGCACGAGTTCGGAGACACCCATCTGATACTGATGTCCGAATGGTGAGCCTGCCGCACGAGCAGTGGAGCAGGAGCAGTACCGTGGCTGAATGTGGACCAGCGCACCCTCCTGATCACTCTCACCGGGCCTGACCGTCCCGGCGTCACCTCCAGGCTCTTCTCGGTGCTCTCCGGGTTCCCGGTGACCGTGGCCGACATCGAGCAGGTCGTCATCCGTGGCAGGCTCACGCTCGGCGTGCTCGTGGCCTACGCCGGCGGCCCCTCCACCGGCACGGGCAGCACGCTCGGCGCCATGTGGACCGCCGTCGAGGGGGTCGCGGAAGACCTCGGCATGGAGGTCGAGCTCTCCACCGGCTCGCAGGCCAAAGAGGCGCGCCGCCGCGGCCGGCTCTCGGTCAGCGTGCTCGGCACGACGCTCGCCCCCGCCGCCATCGCCGGCATCTCCGGGCGCATCGCCGCCGCCGGGGCCAACATCGACCGCATCGAGCGGCTCGCCCAGTGGCCGGTCACCTGCATCGAGCTGTCGGTCTCCGGCGCCAACCCCGACGCGCTCCGCATCGAGCTGGCCGCCGAGGCCGCCCTCCAGCAGGTGGACGTGGCCGTCCAGCGCACCGGCCTGTCGCGGCGGGCCAAGCGGCTGATCGTCATGGACGTCGACTCGACCCTGATCCAGGGCGAGGTCATCGAGCTGCTGGCGGCGCACGCGGGCTGCCTGGAGGAGGTCGCCAAGGTCACCGAGGAGGCGATGCGCGGCGAGCTGGACTTCGCCGAGTCGCTGCGCCGCAGGGTCGCGCTGCTCGAAGGGCTGCCCGCGGAGGTCTTCGAACGGGTCCGTCAGGAGGTCGTGCTCACGCCCGGCGCCCGGACTCTGGTGCGCACGCTCAAGCGGCTCGACTACCGGTTCGCGATCGTCAGCGGCGGCTTCACCCAGATCACCGACACCCTCGTGGAAGACCTCGGCATCGACTACTCGGCGGCCAACGTCCTGGAGGTCGTCGACGGCAGGCTGACGGGCAAGGTCGTCGGCGAGATCGTCGACCGTCCGGGGAAGGCGCGCGCGCTGGAGCGCTTCGCCAAGGAGGCCGGCCTGCCGATCAGCCAGACCGTGGCCATCGGCGACGGCGCCAACGACCTCGACATGATCGCCGCCGCCGGGCTCGGCATCGCGTTCAACGCCAAGCCGGTCGTCCGGCAGGCCGCCGACACCGCCGTGAACACCCCGTACCTCGACGCGATCCTCTACCTGCTCGGCATCTCGCGGGACGAGGTCGAGGCCGCCGACGCCGAGGACGGCGTCCTCACGTCGTGACCTCGCGCGGACCTCACGTTCGCGCGGAGGCCTCGCGTGGGACCTCAGGCCGTGACGAGTCTGGCCAGGTCGAGGGAGTCGGTGCAGAGCGACTTGAGCGCCGGGTGCGCGGCGACCGCGTGGCGCAGCTCGCGACGTACCGCCGACGACTCACCCGCCGCCGCCTCCTCCATCAGTGAGCTGACCTCGCCCGCCAGCTCGGCCAGGCCGGCCTCGAACGCGTCCAGCTGCGGGGGCGGCTTGTCGTCGCACACCGCCTCCGCCACGGCGGCCAGCCGGTCGCCCACCGCGTCGAGCACCGCCGCGGTGGCGTCGGAGCCCTCCGCTGAGCCGCGCAGCACGGCCGCCACCAGGATCGCGTCGTCGCGCAGCTTCCTCGCCAGCGTCACCGCCTCGCGCAGCTCCTGCGGCGCCCGGCCGCCCGGCTCCTTCGCCAGCTTGTTGAGCGCGCCGCTGAGCCGCTCGGCCGCCTGGCCCGCCGCGTCGGTGCGGTCGGGGACGCCGTCGAGGTCCCGCTCGGCCAGCGCGCGCACGAGCAGGGCGTGCTCGCGCAGCAGGTCCGCGGTCAGCCCGCGCAGCCTGCTCGACTGGCCGTGCGGCCAGAGCACTCGCGCCGCGACCAGGGCGAGCACGCCGCCTCCCATGGTCAGCAGGATCCGGACCCCGGCGGCCTGCCAGTCGAGCCTGGTGGAGTAGTCGGTGAGCATCATGGCCAGCGGCGTCGCGAAGATCGACCAGTAGGCGAAGCTCACCTCCCGCAGCGCGTAGCCGAGCGTGGCGAAGACCAGGACGGTGATCGCGATCATGTACGCCCCCGGCACCGCCACGAGGATGACCGCGGCCACCACCGCCCCCAGCACGGTGCCCGTCACCCGCAGCACCACCCGGTACACCGTGTCGCCGTAGGTGGAGCGCAGGCCCAGCAGCACGGTGAAGACGAACCACTTGCCGTAGTGCTCGTGCAGGCCGAGCATCAGCGCCATCGCGACGGCCACCGCCAGGCCGAGCCGTCCCGCGTGCTCCGGCTCCTGGCGGCCGGTCCGGGGCGTCCAGCCATGCCTGGGCTCTTCGCGACCGGCCGAAGGGGGCCAGGTGAGGCGGGGCAGCCTGGCCGGGGCCTGCACCCCGTCGGAGGCGAGCAGGCCGACCGTGCGCACGGCCACCGCGATGCGGTCGAAACAGCGTCGCACCTGGCCGAGCAGCGCGATCCTGCGCAGCGACGCGGGGTCGGTCCTGCCGAGCGCCCGCAGCCCGGCGCTTCGCTCGGCGAACGCGGCCGTCGCCGCCAGCACGTCCGGGACGCTCGCGGCGCTGCCTGCGGCGCTCTCGCGCAGCGCCCGCGACAGCGCCGCCACGACCTCGTCGATCTGCTCCTGGTCCTCGGTCGCCTGGGCCCGCAGCCCCCGAAGAGCCACCGTTTCATGAAATATCCGGATGAGGAGCTGGACGTAGGCGTCCGCCGAACGGTCGCTGTCCTCGTCACTGTGGAACGACGCCGAGGCCGTACCCGCGGCGTCGAGCGCCTTCGAAGCCCGGTCCCTGCGCTCCCCCCACTGCTCCTCGGGCTTCGCGATCCGGTCGAGCAGGGCGGCCAGGGTGTCGGTCGCCGCGTTGAACGCGTCCTTCAGCGGGTCCAGCCGCCGTACCGGCCACAGGGCCAGCGCCGCCGCCGCGTACAGCAGCCCGCCGGCCGCCATCTCGCCCGGCAGGCGCAGGCCGGCGGGAACCGCGAGGTAGACGCCCACAACGGTGGCGAGCACGGGCGGCGTCCCGACCAGCCGGAACCTCCCCGCCACGGCCGCCAGTAGCCCGACCACCACCACGGCCAGCCACGGGGACGGCCCGATGAGCAGCCCCAGCCAGCAGCCCACCGAGATGAGCACGATCTTGACGGCCAGAGTCCTGGCCCGCCTGGCGTACGGCTTGCCGTAGTTGTCGCCGAACGCGGCCAGGTAGGCGCCGAGCGCGATGAACGCGCCGGCGTTCGGCCAGCCCGCCAGTGTCCCGACGAACAGCGGGGCCGAGATGACCGACCCGCACAGCAGCCCGTACCCCCACGGCGGCCGCGCGGGCAGCGAGAAGCCCTTGCGCAGTGCTCGCGCGGCCCCCCGCATGATCGCTCGCCCCTGGTCAGTGCTCCTTGGGATCCCAGCGCCTCACCAGGTCTCCCTCCCCTGGCCACAGCTCTACCCAGGCCGACGGGGTGCGGATCACCGCGAAGGAGCCCGGCCTGAACTCGTACTCGCCCCCGGCCAGGCTCATCGCCAGTTCGTGCACGCCCGGGTTGTGCCCGCACAGCACCACGGTCTCCAGCTCCGGCTCGATCCGCTGCACGAGCTCGAGCAGGTCCTCGGGGTGGGCCAGGTAGATGTCGCGCTCGAAGCTGACCTCGGCCCCGGGGAAGGCGAGCTCCGCGGTGCGGCGGGTACGCACCGACGGCGAGCAGAGCACGGCGTCGGGCGTCAGCCCCATGGCCCTGATCTCGTCGCCGGCCCGCCTGGCATCGCGCTCGCCCCTGCCGGTCAGCGGTCGGTCGCGGTCGGCCAGGCCCGGCAGGTGGGCGGCCTTGGCGTGCCTGAGCACGATCAGCGTCGGCACCGGGTCACGCTCCCCTCGACGCCCATATCGCCAGCCCGGCGATCACGGCCAGGATCACCACCATCGCGAGCAGGATGAAGGCCAGCGCCTTCCCGCCGTTGGGCTGCTTGTCGTCCATCCGCCCAGTCTCCCACCGCCTCCTGGAGGTCCCCCATCCCGACCTCGCCCGCGCAACGGAACGCCCGCCTCCCCCGGCACGGGAGAGGCGGGCGTTCCGGGTCGTGTCAGCTGCCGACCGGCTGGTGTTCCCGGTTGTTGTTGCTGGCCGGCTCCGTGGTGACGGAGCGGCGCTTGGAGACGATGATCGCGCCGACGACGACCGCCACCGCGATGACCGTGACGCCGACGCGCAGCGCCGGGTTGCCCGCGTAGAGGACGACGGCGGGGGCCACCAGCAGCGCCACCAGGTTCATCACCTTGATGAGCGGGTTGATGGCGGGGCCCGCGGTGTCCTTGAACGGGTCGCCGACCGTGTCGCCGATGACCGTGGCCGCGTGGGCCTCGGAGCCCTTGCCGCCGTGGTGACCGTCCTCGACCAGCTTCTTGGCGTTGTCCCAGGCGCCGCCCGAGTTGGCCAGGAAGACGGCCATGAGCGTGCCGCAGGCGATGGCGCCCGCCAGGAACGCGCCCAGCGGCGCGTAGCCGAGTGCGAAGCCGACCGCGATCGGCGTCATGACCGCCAGCAGGCCGGGCGTGGCCAGCTCGCGGAGCGAGTCGCGGGTGCAGATGTCGACGACGCGGCCGTACTCCGGCTTCTCCGTGCCGTCCATGATGCCGGGCTTGGAGCGGAACTGGTCGCGGACCTCGAAGACCACGCGCATCGCGGCCCGTCCGACGGCCATGATCGCCAGGCCGGAGAACAGGAACACGACCGCCGCGCCGATGATCAGTCCGACCAGCACGTTGGGCTGGTCGATGCTGAGGCTGAACCGCTGGAAGGCGCCCAGCGCCTCCTTGACCGGCTGGGTGGCCTGGGCCAGCTGCGTCTCCACGGCCGTGCGGAACGCGCCGAACAGCGCGGTCGCGGCGAGCACGGCGGTGGCGATCGCGATGCCCTTGGTGATCGCCTTGGTGGTGTTGCCGACCGCGTCGAGGCTGGTGAGGACGCGGGCGCCCTCGCCCTCCACGTCACCGGACATCTCGGCGATGCCCTGCGCGTTGTCGGAGACCGGGCCGAAGGTGTCCATGGACACGATGACGCCGACCGTGGTCAGCAGGCCGGTGCCCGCCAGCGCGACAGCGAACAGCGCGATCGTCACGTTCCCGAAGCCCAGCAGGAACGCGCCGTAGACCGCGCCGCCGATGATCAGCGCCGAGTAGACGGCCGACTCCAGGCCGACGCTGATGCCCGCCAGGATGACCGTCGCCGGGCCGGTGGCGGAGCTCTCGCCGATCTCGCGGACCGGCCGCCTGTTCGTCTCGGTGAAGTAGCCGGTCAGCAACTGGATGGCGCTGGCCAGGACCAGCCCGATGAGCACCGCGCCGATGGCGATGAGCCGCGGGTTGGCGTCGGACTGCACGACCGAGCCGGTCAGCGCGGAGAAGCTGCTGGGCAGGTACCAGAACGCCGCCGCCGCGACCAGGACCGCGGAGATCCCGGCCGACAGGAAGAAGCTGCGGTTGATGGCGGCCATGCCGCTGCGGTCGCGGTCGCGCATGCCGGTGACGAAGATGCCGATGATCGCGGTGAGCACGCCGATCATCGGGACGATCAGCGGGAAGATCAAGCCCTGCTCGCCGAACGCCACCTTGCCCAGGATCAGGCTGGCGACCAGCATCACCGCGTACGACTCGAACAGGTCGGCCGCCATGCCGGCGCAGTCGCCGACGTTGTCGCCCACGTTGTCGGCGATGGTCGCCGCGTTGCGCGGGTCGTCCTCGGGGATGCCCTGCTCGACCTTGCCGACCAGGTCGGCGCCGACGTCGGCGGCCTTGGTGAAGATGCCGCCGCCGACTCGCATGAACATCGCGAGCAGCGCCGCGCCGAAGCCGAACCCTTCGAGCACGCCGGGCGCGTCACCCTGGTAGACGAAGACGACGACCGCCGCGCCCAGCAGGCCGAGGCCGACGGTGAACATCCCGGCCACACCGCCCGTGCGGAAGGCGATGCGCATGGCCCGCTTCTCGCCGGAGTCGCGGGCCGCGGCGGCGACGCGTACGTTTCCGCGCACGGCCAGCCACATGCCCATGAAGCCGGTCAGCGCGGAGAAGACCGCCCCGACCACGAAGAAGATCGAGCGGCCGATGCGCACATCGGTCTCGCCCGGTAGCAGGAGCAAGAGGAAGGGAATCACGACGACGAAGATCGCCAGCGTGCGGAACTGCCTCGTCAGGTAGGCGGCGGCTCCCTCTTGGACGGCACGGGCGATGTTCTGCATGCGCTCCGTGCCCTGGTCGGCGGACAGCACTTCGCGCACCAGGCCGCCGGCGACGGCAAGGGCGATCAGTGCGACCGCGGCGACCACGATCACGATGGTGAGATTGTTTCCGCTCAGGGCCAGATTGGACGCTGGCTCGGCGGCCAGCACGTGCCTGATCATCGTTCTCCTCGGCAAGACCGGTCGTCCTGCCCGGGTGGTGCTGCGATCTACGGCTGGGCGGGTGCGGCACCATCCGGGTTGTGGGTGCCGCTTCCGGTTGAGTCCGCAGTCGCGCCGGATCACCTTGGCCGGTGCCGGGAGTCTACGCAGCACCTGAGCGGATATGAAGGCTATAAGGGCGGCTAATTAGGCGCCCGTTCAGTAATCCCCTGCCAGGAAGGCGATTTGGGAAGTGAGATGGCAAATATCCATCGGTTTACGGCCCTGACAACCTCAGGAAAGGACACGCCCGAAACTCGGGGAGTTTCGGGCGTGGATGTGGCAGGGAGGCCACGGCCGGCCACCGCGGGCCGGAGGGGGAAGGACTACGCGTGCCCGTTGGGCGCGGCGGGCCAGCTCATCCGGATGCGCATGCCCTTGGGGCTGGGGAAGACCTCGACGTCGTCCGCCAGGCCCGCGATGACCGCGATGCCGAAGCCCGACATGAACGAGTCGGACAGCATGCCAAGATCGAGCGGTTGTTCCTGTTTGATCTCGTCACTGGGGGCCTGGTCGGTGACCGTGACCTCGAACCGCCCCGAGTCGTCGCGCAGCTCGATGCGGATGGGCTCGCCCGGGCAGTGAACGCGGTGCGCCTCGACCGCCCGGGAACACGCCTCACCCACGGCGAGCCGGACTTCGTCCAGGAGCGACTCCTCCACGCCGGTGCGCCTGGCGATCGCCGTGGCGACCAGCCGTGCGGTCCGCACGTGCGCGGGGAGCGCGCTGAACGTCAGCTCG
The DNA here is from genome assembly GCF_040614375.1 of Nonomuraea sp. NPDC005983. Taxonomy (NCBI): domain Bacteria; kingdom Bacillati; phylum Actinomycetota; class Actinomycetes; order Streptosporangiales; family Streptosporangiaceae; genus Nonomuraea; species Nonomuraea sp. NPDC005983. The sequence continues at coordinate 145,551 of NZ_JBEXUP010000001.1, read as the reverse complement.
ACGGTAGCCATGACTACTTGTCTTTGCCGTGAGCTTCCTTGGCCTCGTCGACCGAAGCGTAGATCCCGAAGACCTTGGTCAGACCGGTGATCCGGAAGATCTTCAGGATGCGCTCCTGCGTGCATACGAGCTCCAGGGAGCCGTCGTGCGCCCGAACTCGCTTGAGCCCCCCGACCAGGACGCCAAGACCCGTCGAGTCGAGGAAGTCGACCTTCTCCATGTTGACGAGAAGGTGGAAGTTGCCCTTGTTCACCAGGTCGATGAGGAGCTCACGCAATCTCGGCGCCGTGTAGACATCGATCTCACCCTCGACCTCGACGATGGTGAGTCGGTCCTCGTTGTGGTGATCCAACTTCAGATCCACAGATCCTCCAGCGCCTCGCCTGCGAAAGTACCCTTGCGGGCCTGGCAGTCTGGAGCCTGGCTCCAGACCGCTCGACCCTGACGCGCGGCATTCAACCACGCGTCTGGCTTGTGTCTATACGAAATCACGATTCCCGGCGACTTTGCCCACGGATGCCAGACTGGAAACAGTGACTTCTTCCGCTACCTCCCCACACCGAGCAGGTCCACTCCTCGACCACTTGCTCGGCGTTCCGGCACGTCATGAGCGTGTCACTCATGTGGAGCATGTTCCAGCACGTCAGGCAGGTCAAGTGGGATGGCCGAAATGGGCGCCGGAAGTGCTCGTTACGCGCTTGGCGAACCGAGGCGTCACGGGATTGTGGCCACACCAGTACGAAGCCGCCGACCTGGCGCATCGTGGCCGAAACGTGATCATCTCCACGGGAACGGCGTCGGGCAAGTCGCTCGCGTACCTGACTCCCGCCGTCGCGTCCTGCCTCGACGGGGGCACGGTCCTCTATCTCACGCCGACCAAGGCCCTGGCCGCCGACCAGCTCCGGGGGCTGCGCGAGCTGCGCGTCACACAGGTACGGGCGGCCGCCTTCGACGGTGACACGCCGTTCGAGGAGCGCGCCTGGGTCCGCCAGCACGCCAACTACGTACTGACAAATCCCGACATGCTGCATCGGAGCGTCCTGCCCCGGCACTCCCAGTGGTCGTCCTTCTTCCGCCGCCTCCGGCTCGTGGTGGTCGACGAGTGCCACGGCTACCGGGGCGTGTTCGGCTCGCACGTCGCCCAGATCCTGCGCCGCCTGCGCCGGGTCTGCGCCAAGTACGGCTCGCAGCCGGTGTTCCTCCTGGCGTCCGCCACGGCCAGCGAGCCCGGCGCCTTCGCGATGCGCCTGACGGGCCTTGAGATGGACGAGGTGACCTCCGACGCGTCCCCCAAGGGTGCTACCACCATCGCGCTCTGGGAGCCGCCCCTGACGGAGCTCCGGGGCGAGGGAGGGGCTCCGGTCCGCCGCACCGCCACGGCCGAGACGGCCGATCTGCTGGCGGACCTCGTCCTGGCGGACGTCCGCACCCTCGCGTTCGTCCGCAGCAGGCGCGGCGCGGAGACGGTCGCGCTCACCGCCCGCGCCAAGCTCGCCGACGTCGCCCACTCCCTCCGCCACGCCGTTCCCGCGCCCACCCCGCCCGAACCCGTCGCGGAGCGGCCCGACGCGCTCGCCGACCTCCCCGGGAAGATCGCCGCCTACCGGGCCGGATATCTGGCGGAAGACCGCCGCCACCTGGAGAAGGCCCTGCGGTCGGGCGCCCTGATGGGCCTTGCCACCACGAACGCCCTTGAGCTCGGTGTAGACGTCTCCGGCCTCGACGCCGTCCTCATCGCCGGCTGGCCGGGCACCCGCGCCTCCCTCTGGCAGCAGGCGGGCCGCGCCGGACGTGAGGGCCAGGACGCGCTCGCCGTCCTCATCGCGAGGGACGACCCTCTCGACACGTACCTCGTCCACCACCCCCAGGCCCTGTTCGGCCGACCGGTGGAGGCGATCGTGCTGGACCCCGGCAACCCGTACGTCCTCGGCCCCCACCTGTGCGCGGCCGCCGCCGAGATCCCCCTGACGGAGGCCGACCTGCCGGTGTTCGGCGACACCGCCGAGACCGTCCTCGACGCCCTCGTGGCCGACGGGCTGCTGCGCAGACGTCCCGCGGGCTGGTTCTGGACGAGGCGCGAGCGCGCGACCGACCTGGCCGACATCAGGGGCGGCGGGGGCGCGCCGATCCAGGTGGTCGAGTCCGGCACGGGCCGCCTCCTGGGCAGCGTCGACGAGCCGTCCGCGCACACCACCGTCCACACCGGCGCGGTCTACCTGCACCAGGGCGAGACGTTCCTGGTCGAACTGCTCGACCTGGATGCCGGGGTCGCCCTGGTGTCGAACGCCGAGCCCGATTACACGACCTTCGCCAGGGACGTGACGGACATCTCGGTCCTCGCCTCGTCGAGGTCGCACGACCTGGGCCCCGGCAGGCTGCACTTCGGCGAGGTCGAGGTCACCCGGCAGGTGGTCTCGTACCTCAAGCGGCGCGTCCAGTCGGGCGAGATGCTCGGCGACGAGCCGCTGGACCTGCCCCCGCGCACCCTGCGCACCCGAGCCGTCTGGTGGACCCTGCCGGCCTCCCAGGTGGCCGCCCTGGCCGAGGAGGGCTTCGACCTCGGCGGGGCCGCGCACGCCGCCGAGCACGCCTCGATCGGCCTGCTCCCGCTCTTCGCCACCTGCGACAGATGGGACATCGGTGGCGTCTCCACCGAGCTGCACGCCGACACGGGCCTGCTCACCGTGTTCGTGTACGACGGCCACGAGGGCGGCGCGGGCTTCGCGGAACGCGGCTACGCCAGGGCGTCCGACTGGCTGACGGCCACCCGGGAGGCCATCGCGTCCTGCGAGTGCGAGCGCGGCTGCCCGTCGTGCATCCAGTCACCGAAGTGCGGCAACGGCAACGAGCCCTTGGACAAGCGCGGCGCCATCCGCCTTCTTGACATCCTTCTCGACGCCTGACCCAGCAATTCGGACAGGTCTAGCTGTCACCGCCGCGATGAAGACGGCCCGCGACGGCGCTCTCCTCGTCGTCCGCGGCCCAGAACTCCGCCTCGCCCGGCAGCGGACGCTCCCAGAAGCCGCTGTCCTCCATCGCCCTGGGGGAGGGCGGGAGATAGTCGTCCCAGCGGTCCTCGATGCGCACGGCCGGCGGGGTGACGGACGGCTCGGCCAGCACGGTCACCGCCGAACTCGGCAGCGCGATCCGGACAGGCTCCTTGGGGGCGTGTCCGGCGTCCTGGCCGAGGTGGCGTGGACGCTCGGGACCGGCCTCCGGTTGCTCGGCCTTCGGCCGGGTCCTGGCGACCGCCAGGACCACCGCGGGACGGCGCGGCGCCGTCGCGGTCGGCGGGACGCTGTCGTCGCCCCGCTGCGCCGCCGCGGGCGCGGAGACAGGCGCCGGGCCTCCCGAAGCGGCCGCCAACGACCGCCTGCGGGCCCACGCGCCGGCGTGCGCGGCCAGCAGCAGCAACAGGAGCCCGCCCGCGATGTAGACGCCGTACTGTCCCACGTCACCCAGCGGCGACGCCGACGCCTGGGACGTCACCTGCTCCTTCGCCCCTTCGGGCGATACGCCGTCGGTCGTGGGGCCTGCGGTCGGGATCGGCAGGTTGCCCTTCGGATCGGTATCGGGCATGGCGGGCAGCTTGGTGATGGTCTCCCGCTTGTGGGTGGGCGTGACCGTCGGCTGGGTCCGCCTCTTGAGCGTCGGCAGGGTCTCGACGCCCTTCTTCGGCGTCCGCGGGGTGTCGGCGGGGGTCTTCTTCGGCGTGGCCGTCGGCGGGGCGGGGACCGTCACGTACACGGCGCCGGAGCTGCCCGACTCGATCGAGCCGCCGTCGCCGTCGCCCCTGAACGCCTTGACCGTGAACCCCACCCGCTGGCCGGCCGCCCTGGCGGGCACGGCGAGCACCGCCTTGCAGGACGAACCCGAGCAGGCGCTGTCGACCGGCATCCTGCCCACGATCCCCGACTGGCTGGTGGACACCTCGTACGACTGGAGGTCGGGCTCGGCGCCCTTGCTCCAGGTCACCTCGACCTTCTCCGCGCCCCGCAGCGCCGCCGACACGCCGCTCGGCGGCGAGGCGGGACGTCTGAGCTTGAACGACCTGGTGTCGTAGGTGGAGCTGGTGAGCTCGCCCTTGAGGGTGACGGTGAAGGTCCCGTTGGGGGCGTTGCCGGCGTCGAACGTGCCCGACAGCGTCTGGTTGGCGCCGCCTCCGGCGATCTTCTGCTTCGCGGTCGAGGGGCCCTCCACGTACAGGCCCATGTCGAGTTGCACGATCCCGGTACGCGCGGAGATCTGCACGGACCCGGTGGATACGACCTCGCCGTCGGAGGGGGAGGTGATCTGTCCGGAGGTGTCCGCCGCCCACGCGGGCCCGGCGAGCGCGACGGACGTCGCCACGATCGCCGTCGCGGCCACCACTCTGCCAATCACCGTCACGGCGCTTCCCTCCATCGCGGTGATAACCGGAAGTGCGTTACGCCCCGGGCCTTGGCGACTCCTTCTCGGCGGCCCAAGAACTCTGTCGCGGACGGCATGGAGCGAGGGTAAGCGCGACCTTATGTGAGATATCTAACTCTTGGACACTCCGTCTAAGAAGTCGTGATTCGATCGCGACATTGCCTCATAGGGCACAGGGTTCACTTATTGGCGAGATTTGCATTTTGACCCATTTTGCGGGCCAAGCAACCCCTTCCCCGTCAACCCCAGCGGCGTAGCGCTCATCCCCCGTCCCACCCTGCGAGCCGTCTCGCGTACCGCTCGACCGCCATCCCCCTGCCTGGCCATCAGCACATGTGCTCCGTCCACAGGCTGAGAGCCGGGGCGGAGCTCCATCCACAGAATCTGATTCGGCACGTGGCAAGCACGCCCACACGGATCAGGCTGGCCCTCCCCCAAGCCAAGGGAGGCACCCGGATGAACCGGCCGCTGGTCATCACCGACGACCACGAACTGCTCGACGACCTCGTCCGCATCGCCGCGGCGGCCGGGGCCCACCTCGACGTGGCCCACACCCCCGCCCACGCCCGCCCGTTGTGGAACCTCGCCCCCATGGTGGTGGTCGGCGGCGACCTGGCCGACGAGGTGGCCACCTTCTCGCCACCCGCGCGAGACCGGGTGCTGCTGGTGACCCGCACCCCGGAGCCCGACACCTGGCGGCGCTGCGTCGCCGTGGGCGCGCAGGCCGTGGTCGACCTGCCAGGCGGCGAGCGCCGCCTGGTGGAGGAGTTCGCCGACGCGATGGAGCCGGAGCCGCGCTCCGGCGCGATCATCAGCGTCGTCGGCGGGCGGGGCGGGGCGGGCGCGAGCGTCCTGTCTGCGTGCCTGGCCCTACGCGCGTCCGGCGACGGCCTCCGCACGCTGCTGGTCGACGCCGACCCGCTGGGCGGCGGCATCGACGCGCTGCTCGGCCACGAGGAGGCCCCGGGAGCGCGCTGGCGAGACCTCGTGGCCCGCGAAGGCCGGGTCAGCTCCACGGCCCTCCACCGCGCCCTGCCGTCCTTCGGCGAACTGTCGGTGCTCTCGTTCCATCGCGGCGAGGTGCGCCCCATACCCGCCCAGGCGATGCGCTCGGTCCTGGAGGCAGGCCACCGCGGCTTCGACCTGGTGGTGGTCGACCTGCCACGTCACCTCGACGCCGCCGCGGCAGAGGCCCTGAGCAGGTCGAGCACGACCCTCCTGGTGGCGACGGCAGACGTCCGCGGCGTGCTGGCCGCCTCCCAGGTTCTGACGGAGCTGAACCACCACACGTCCGACGTCCGCGCCGTCCTGCGCCCCGGAGTCCTCCAGTCGGACGTGGCCGCCTCCGCGCTCGGCATCCCCCCGGCAGGCCTCCTCCCCGACCAACCACGTCTCACAGCCACGCTCAACCGCGGCGAACTCCCCAAGCTCGGCCCCCGCACCGCCCTCGGCACCCTCTGCGCATCCCTACTCCGCTCTTGTCCTCCCCCCTGAACGAGGGGCAGTCCCACGGGCACCCGTGAGCCTTCGTGCTTCACCGCCGACCACCCGCCAGAGAGGAATTCACCATGAGCACCACCAACCCCGCACCAGCGCCCGCCCCCACGAGGCCCACAGCAAACGCCTTCCCATGGCCCACGCCCGCAGGGCCATCACCTCGGCTCGCCGACGCGACACGCATCCGGCTTCCCCAGGCGGCCCCATGAACGCGCCAGTGTCCCCCGAGCTGGTGGAGGCGGTACGGGTGCGCCTGGCGCGGGCCGGCGTGGAGCCCAGCGCCGCGCAGGTGGCCGTCGCGCTACGCGCCGAACGATCGGTGTACGGCGACGCCGAGATCCTCGCGGTCGCCCGAGCCCTCTGCGCGGACCTGATCGGAGCAGGCCCGCTGGAGCCGCTGCTGGCGCGGCCCGACGTCACGGACGTCCTCGTCAACGGCCCCCGCGAAGTCTGGATCGACGACGGCCGCGGGCTTCGACGCGCGCCGGTGACCTTCCCCGACGAAACGGCGGTACGCAAACTGGCCCAACGCCTGGCGGCCAGTGCCGGGAGACGTCTCGACGACGCCTCACCGTACGTGGACGCCCGGCTCGCGGGAGGCGTACGCCTGCACGCCGTCCTGCCGCCGATCGCCTCAGGCGGCACCTGCGTGTCGCTCCGGCTCCCGCCACGCCGCACCTTCACCCTGACCGACCTGGTGGCGGCGGGCACGATCCTGCCTCCAGCGGTCCCGCTGCTGACGGCGATGGTGACGGCCAGGCTGGCGTTCCTGGTGACCGGCGGCACAGGCACTGGCAAGACGACCGTCCTCGCCGCATTGCTGTCCCTCGCCGACCCCGGGGAGCGCCTCCTCCTGGTGGAGGACTCAGCCGAGCTCCGCCCGCTCCACCCGCACGTGGTCCGCCTGGAGTCGAGACCCGCCAACCTGGAGGGCGCGGGCGGCGTGGGGCTGCGCGACCTGGTCCGGCAGGCGCTGCGGATGCGTCCCGACCGCGTGGTGGTCGGCGAGGTCCGAGGAGCCGAGGTGGTGGACCTGCTGGCCGCCCTCAACACCGGCCACGAGGGCGGCTGCGGCACCTTGCACGCGAACACGGCGGCCGACGTGCCGCCCAGGCTCGAGGCGCTGGGCTGCGCGGCGGGGCTGAGCAGGGACGCCGTCCACAGCCAGCTCGCCGCCGCCCTGGACGCGGTCATCCACCTCACACGCGACCGCGTCGACGGCCGTCGGCGCATCTCGGAGGTCTCGCTGTTCTCCAGAACCGCGCAGGGGTACGTCCAAACCGTCCCCGCTCTCACCTTCGACCAGGCAGGCCGCTCGGCTATCGGCCCCGGCTACGAACTCCTGGCGAAGAGGACGTCATCATGACGGCAGCACTGCTGGCCATGTTTTCCACAGCCCTGGCAGCGTGGCTGTGGACAGGGCCCGACCTCGCGACCACGCGCCTGATGAGGCTCCTCTCCCCCGAGAAGACCTTCGACTGGCGGTCGATGCGACGGCTGCTGGTCCGTCCGAGCCGCACCCGCCTCGCCGACGCATGGCGCCGGGCGTCGATAGAGCTCTGCCAAGCACTGTCGGCAGAACTGACCGCCGGCCGCACCCCTGGAGAGGCCGTGGCCAGGGCAGTGGCAGCCGTGGACTTCCCCACCTCCGAGGCACTCCGTCCGCTCATCGCGGCGGCACGAGACGGCGGCGACGTGTCAGCGGCCCTCCTCGCCCTGGCACCTCCACAAGGTGGCGAAGGCCTGCGCCGCCTGGCGGCCTGCTGGGAAGTCAGCGTGACGGTAGGGGCCGGCCTGTCCGCGCTGGTGGAACGGGTGGCCGGCACGCTCCGCACCACCCAGACCCACCGCCAGGACGTAGCAGCTCAACTGGCGGGCCCCCGCACCACAGCCAGAATGCTGGCCGCCCTACCGGCCCTCGGCCTCCTCATGGCCGGAGCCCTGGGCATGCACCCCGTGGGCTTCCTGTTCGGCACCCTCCCGGGCCTCGGCTGCCTCGTGGCCGGCATCACCCTGGACGCCTGCGGCCTCTGGTGGACACACAAGATGGCCCAACGCGCCGAGGGCTCCTGACCATCAGGCCACCCCCCCATCACTCCAGCCCAACCGCCACAAACAAACCCCAGTCCCCACAGCCAGGGAGATCCCCACGATGTTCGGATTTCTGTGCGCCTTCGCGACCGCCCTAGCCACCTGGCTGTGGATATCTCCGGCCACCCCCGCGGAACGCCTGTCACGTCTCAGGCCCACCGGCGCCGCCCCTCCTTCGGATGCCCAAGAGCCATCCATCCGAAGCTGGATCGGCCCGCAACCACGCTCCGGCTCGCCAAGTCACCCTGGAGCTCCACCCGCTCATCCCAGATCGCCGCACCCGCCGACCCGCCCCGGAACCGCGCCCCTGGTCCACCCGGGCAATTCCAGCTCGCCCGACCGCCACACGACGCCGAGCTGGCTCACCACGTCCGGCGCGCCACGGCGACGACTCGACCGCCGCACAATCGCCACCTCCGCCTGCACAGGGCTCGTCATCGGCCTCCTGGTCGGGGGCGGCACCGGACTCGTGGCCGGCGTCACCGTCGCCGTCCTCGTCGGCGTGGTCCTGCACAGACGAGAGGACCCTGCCATCTCCCGAGACCGCGAACAGATCGCCGCCGACCTGCCGTTCGCAGCCGACCTCATGGCCGCCTGCCTGATCGCCGGAAGGCCCGTCAGCTCGGCCACCGACATCGCCGCGACAGCGATCGGCGGTCCACTCGGCGAACGCCTGTCGTGGGTGAGCGCCCAACTACGCCTCGGCGCCGACCCCGAACCCACGTGGGCCTTCCTCGCGAGGAATCCGGCGACGGGTCAGCTGTCGCGAGCGATGAGCAGAGCGGCCCAGACAGGCGCTCCCGTCGCGGACGTGCTGTCCCGTCTGGCCGACGACGCCCGGGAGTCCGCCAGAGCAGCCTCGATCGCCTCAGCCAGAAGCGTCGGCGTCAAAGCGGTGGCACCACTGGGCCTGTGCTTCCTTCCGGCATTCGTCCTGCTCGGCATCGTCCCCGTAGTCGCAGGCCTGGCCTCGACCATCACCCTGCCGTAGCCGCCCATCCGCAAGAGCGACCACAAGCCCCCGCGCCTCACTCAGCGCCCTCTCCACCCTGCACAGCGTCGCTTCCACACGCCTATCCACAGCGCTCCTACGAGGGCTTCCCCTTATCCACAGAACCTCGTTCGGCTCGATGCCCAGATGGCCGGCTGAGCAACTCTTGGACCCAACGCCGGGGCATAGCCGGCCACACCCTCTGGAGGAACGATGCGCGATTCCGTAACCGAAGGCACCCCCACGGAAACCACGCCAGCCGCCATAGTGGCAGCTCCACAGGCCCGCCACTGGTGGTCGACGAGACGAGCTCTCATCGCAGGGCCACTTCGCGACCGCGGCATGTCCACAGCCGAGTACGCAGTCGGCACGATCGCCGCCTGCGCGTTCGCAGCGCTGCTCTTCAAGGTCGTCAGCAGCCCAGAAGTCTCGGAGATGCTCACAAAGCTCATCGACCAAGCCCTCAAGACCACCGGATGAGCCGACACCCCATGCCATCGATAACCGGACATCCACCCTCTGAACGTCGATCTGCCGAACCTCGGCCGGCCAAACGCCAACCCGCCGCCCCTGAACCGGCCGAACTTCGAGCCGGGCCTCGACCTGCCGAATCCGAACCAGCCGGGTCACCACCCAGCGACGCCCTCCGATGAGCCCAAGCCCGACAACACCCGCCAAAACCACGAAGCAGTCGCCATCACGAGGTTCGATAACAGCGGAAACCGCCGCGGTGCTGCCCGCACTCATGATCGTCCTAGCCGCAGCGCTGTGGGCGATCCAGGCCGTCGGGGCGCAACTCGAATGCGTCGACGCGGCCCGCACAGCGGCACGAGCCGCAGCCAGAGGTGAGCCACTAGACCAGGTACGCGCCCTGGTCCACTCCGCCACCCGCCCGGAAGCGCATGTAGACGTGAGCCGAACCCCAGACAGCACCACAGTCGAAATCTCTCTGGACGTCCGCCCAGCGTGGGGAGCCTCTCTCCCTGCCGTACGGGTTACAGCCTCCGCCACCGCCGCTACGGAGAATGACACCTCAGCACCTCAGTGATGAGACCTCACCGAAGTGATGTTTCAAGGGCCAATCAGATCAACTCCAGTCCAGTCTGATCGCAGCCTGGATCCACAGACTGCGATCAGGCCCGGCCCGCCGGCCTCCTCAACAACACCCCGACGGTGACCGAGCATCAGCCCCTGACAGGGCACAGCACGACAGCGCCCCAACCTGAGCAGACCGCGTGACCGAGTGCAGCACGACAGTGACCTCTAACGGGATCGGGTGCCTTCGGCCAGTCTCGCGAGAGCCGGCCTCGGCCCGGCACGCAAAGCCCGGCCTCAGCCCATCAAGCGAGAAAGTCCCGGCTCACATGACGAGAACCGAATCCAGCCACTCACCCCACGGGATCGGAGGAACATGCCTGCTCAGCGCGGAGATCGCGGTTCCGCGACGCTCTGGGGCGTGGCGCTCATGGGGCTCTTGATGGCAGTCGCCATGGCCTTCACCACGGTCGGATCAGTTCGTGTCGCCCGCCATCGGGTAAACGACGCCGCCGACCTGAGCGCCTTGGCGGCAGCCAGGCTCGCTGTCATCGACCCGGACGGCGCTTGTCTCAGAGCAGCAGATCTGGCCGCAAGGAACGGCGTCAAGCTGGTGCGGTGCACGATCAGTAATGAAATCGCCGACGTGCAGACCTCGCTACCGATCACGCTGCCAGCGGTGGGCACCCGAACCCTCACGGGGAGATCGCGCGCAGGCCCGTCGCAGTCAAGCCCATCCGGGGCCGGCGAGTAGATGGATCCGGTCCCACCAGGTCCGTCAGGTGCGCGCTCCGGCCACCAGCAGGAAGAGCGGCACCCGACGACGTCGTTCCAGCTCGGCCTGGTCTCCGTTGAACCGGTCCTCCCGGGGAGCACACTCACGAAGGGAAGTGAGGCTGAAACCAGTGTTCCGCAGCACACGCACGTAGTCCTCGATCGTCCGGTGGAACCAGGTGACAGTCCCGCCGAGCCAGTTCCGCTGTCGCGGCCCTTGGACGAAGTAGTCATCGACAACCCAGTTGGTACGTGCGGCCTGCGTCCCGGCGTCGTGCGAGGTCAAGACGGGGTGAACGACCGTGAACACCACTCGCCCACCCGGCGCGAGACAGGCATGGCAGGCCGCGAGCACCGCCTCGACGTCATCCACATAGTGCAGAGCCAGACGAGAAACGACCAGGTCGAACGCACCCGACGCAGCAAAGATCATCTTTGGATCGAACGAGCCGGACGCGCTGAAGATCACCTCTGTGTCCAACGAGCCAGGCGCAGCGGGCGATGCCTCCCGGCAGAAGGAGTTCCGCGCGACGGCGAACTCCTCCATGTCCATGCGTTCGACCCGACCAGAGGTCCCCCGCAGCATCGCCCTGGCCTCTTCGACCATGGCAACCGACCCATCCAGCCCCAGATAGCCACGGCAGCCACCGTCCAGCAGGATCCTGCCGATCGCGGCATCACCGCAACCAAGATCAAGAACTCTCAAACCGACGCAAGGACCCAACGCCTCCAGCAGCGCCGGCTCCTCCATCACGTGATTCGGGCTCGTCACCCCACTGTGCCGGCGACGGAGATACTGCTGCCGCGCCTCGGGCACGTCGTAGAAGCGGCCACCGCGCTGGGATGCAGTCACACCCTCGAAGTGTAGATCCAAAAGCGCCCACCGCACGGTGGCAGTACCGGCGGACCCGGCGATAGGCAGTCGAGCGCGTGTGAGAACGCCCTTCCCAGCGAACTGGCCGTCGATCAGCTGACACTCCCGCCTGACCAACCGGCCAGGAGTCGGATCACACATCCTTGCCGGAGGTGTCGTATCGGCGGATCCGCGGATCGTCTTACTGGTGAGGGCCAACGGCGGGCCTGTCCCCGCGTGGAGCTCGTCGAGTGGGCAGGGATCACCCGGGGGCCAGACTCGGCGGACGCCGGCCGACGGAAGTAGCAACAGATTCAGAGATGGAGCGGGTCATGAATCCGACGATGAACACGATCGACATCGTGGTGTCCGACATGGACGCGACGATCGCCTTCTACGCCCGGCTGGGGCTGGATTTCAAGCTCGACCCCAACATGCCCGAGCACGCCGGGTGCGACCTGCCCGGTGGGCTGCACCTGATGCTGGACACCGAGCCGTTCCGCACGCCGTTCCTGCCCGGATGGACCGCCCCGACCGGCGGGCCGCGCACCCTGCTGTGCTTTGAGTTCCCCGTCCCGGACGAGGTGAGCGCCAAGTACACGGAGCTGGTCGAGGCCGGCTATCGCGGGCTCAAAGCGCCTTTCGACGCGTTCTGGGGCATGCGTTACGCCACAGTGCTGGACCCGGCCGGCAACGGCGTCGACCTGTACGCCGCGCTCCCGGCAAGCTGACATCAGTCGGCTTTCGACCGCGCACACGCCATCAAGGAGGAGGCCAGGCATGAAGTACGTGCTGATGTTCGCCGAGACGGAGGAATTCGCCAAGGAACTGGAGGCGATGGGCGAGCTGGAGCGGGATGCGGCGTATGAGGCGGTGGGCCGCTGGTTCGCCGCGAACGCCGACAAGATCACCCATCACGCGCACCTGGCCCCGGTCCACACCGCGACCACGGTGCGGCTTCAAGGCGGCGGGGAACCGGTCATCACCGACGGACGTTCGTGGAGGGCAAGGAGGTGGTCAGCGGTTTCGCCGAGGTCGAGGTGGCAGACCTTGACGAGGCGCTGATGCTGGCCCGCTCGTGGCCCGCCTGCCCGATCGTTGAGATCCGTCCCGTCTCATGACCGATCCCATGGGCGAGCAAGTGAGCCGGGAGACCCCGGCCGACACGGCCCGCCCACCCGACCACGAAGATCCGCCCCGCCTCACGACCAACCTCAAGGGCGAACAAGTAAGCCGGGAGACGCTGGCCGGCGTGGTGCGCGAGCACGCGGGCCTACTGGCCGCGTCCCTGGTGACGCTGCTGGGAGACTTCTCCGCCGCCGAGGACCTGGTGCAGGACGCGGTCGAGACGGCGCTGCGACGCTGGCCGGTCGAGGGCGTGCCGGACCGGCCGGATGCCTGGTTGTTCACTGTGGCCCGGCGGCGGGGGCTGGACGTGCTGCGGCGGGAGTCGAACTACCGGGCCAAGCTGGCCCAGCTGACCTGGTCGGCCCCTCCGGCGCCGGATGACCGGCTGCGGCTGATCTTCACATGCTGCCATCCGGCACTGTCGCGCGCTGCGCAGATCGCGCTGACCTTGCGGGTGGTGTGCGGGTTGAGCAGCGGGCAGGTCGCCGCAGCGTTCGTGGTGCCTGAATCGACCGTGGCGCAGCGGCTGACCCGCGCCAAGCGGAAGATCGCCGAAGCCGGCATCCCGTACCGGATTCCGTCCGATGAAGCCCTTCCCGAGCGGCTGGGGCAGGTACTGGTGGTCATCTACCTGCTGTTCAACGAGGGCTACCTGTCCAGCACGGCCGAGCGTGCGCAGGCCCGCAACCTGGTCGAGGACTCCGAGTGGCTGGCCGCGTTGCTGGCCACCCTGATGCCCAAGGAGCCCGAGGTGGCCGGCCTGCTGGCGTTGATCCGGCTGCACCGAGCGCGCGGCGCGGCCCGCTTCGACGCCGACGGCCATCTGGTGCTGCTGGCCGACCAGGACCGTACGTTGTGGGACCACGCCGCCATCGATGATGCGACCGCATTGCTGACACGGACGGCGCGCACCTACCGGCGACCTGGTCCGTACCAGGTGCAGGCCGCGATCGTCGCCTGTCACGCCGAGGCGAAGCGGTTCGCCGACACCGACTGGCAGCAGATCGTGGTCTTGTACGACATGCTGCTGCACCTGTCACCATCCCCGGTCCCCCGTCTGCACCGGGCGATCGCGCTTCGGTACGTCCATGGGGCGGAGGCAGCGTTGGCCGAGCTGAAGGAGTTGAGCCAGGCGCTCGAGCGGTACCCGCTGTTCTACGCCACCCGTGCCGAACTGCTGCGTGACGTGGGACGCCTCAAGGAGGCCCGGCAGGCCGATGAGCGGGCGCTGGAGCTGACCGCCAACCCGGCCCAGCAGGCGCTGCTGGAGGAACGACTGAACTGGAGCTGACGCTCCGACCTCCCGAACCGATCCAGCGGTCGGCGGACTGACGCAGCTCATGAGCAGTGGGACGCACCAGCGCTCACCGCTGCCAGCACCAGGCGCTCATCAGGCGACAGGACACGCCGCGTGATCGCGGTTCGCCTTCGGAAGCTGCCTGCGACGAGCGCGGTCGTCAGATCTGGGCGTCACCATGCCGCCCGCAGAGCGCTGGCCTCTGGCGGCCGGCGGGCGGCCGGCTGCGCGGTCGTGCGGCACTGCCGACGGACGGCCGTGCGGCACTGCCGACGGGCGGTCGTGCGGCGCAGCCGACGGCGGCGGGCGACGGCGGACGCGAGCAGCGGGCAGCGGGCAGCGGGCAGCGGCGGGCGGTGGCGGACGCGAGCAGCGGGCGGTGGGCGGCGCAACGGGCGGAGCCCGCTTGGGGCCGGACAACGCGCGGGTCCAGCTTTCCGGCCGGAGACCTCGACGGCGGGTCCGCCTGGCGGATGGTGGTGGGCGTGAGACGGAAAAGCGGCGACCCCCGCCGGGGGGGAGAGCGGGGGTCGCCTGATCGGTCCGGCTCCGGGGGGGTAGAGCCGGTCCCGTTTCAGAAGAAAGCTTTCATCACTTCACCAGATCCTGGCAAGGGAGTTGCAAAGCGATGCCATGCACAGTCACTCCAGTTTCTGGTGATACCCCCGTATGCTGCCCGATCAACTCGAGTTTCGTCGAGGAGCAATCTCGCATTTTCGCCAATTTTTTTCGCTGCACCGATAACGATCACATAAAGCCGATCACTCTGCGTGATCGTCACGGATTGATAACCGAGCCGACGGCCGAGGCGTGACGATATGCCCCGGCCCGATCGCCGGACCCGGGTAAAGGTCTTGCTATCAGGGGTTCCCATCAGGGTGGATCCGACGTACAAAGGGGTTACGGACGACTTGTCCGGGTGCGTCAGCCGGGCACCCACGCGCGACCAGCCGCGGGAGGCGCGTCGAGACGGGCTTGACCCGGTCCGACGAATAGAGGTGCACGCTTGGTAACCCGGTGTGACGCACCGGCAGACGGCGTCTCACACGAGACGCCGTCAGCTATGTCCGAAACCCCAGGCCAGGCCGTCGAAGCCCCCTGAGGCGCATGGGCCACTCAGGCCCAGCGGAGCTCGCGAAGCCACCAAAAAGTCACCGCGAGGTCAACTCTGGCCATGTCGGGCTTCTAAGTGATCTTTAGCCCGTGGTCGCCGCAGCTGTCCGAGCTGCCTTGACCAGCCAGCTCTCCTTGGCCGCCGCCCAGATCGCCTTCACAGATGCAGGCACTCGCCGTCACAGCTGCAGGCCCCCTTGAGCTGTACAGATCCCTGGGGTCGCCCGGGTTGCCATCGTGGGCGCACCTGGCCTTGAGCTACATAGGTCGCTGGTGTCCAGGATGCCTTCGTGTGTTGCGAAGGCGTTGACGGCACGCCTCCCCAGAGGCAGATCGACGGAGTGACGCTGGCGGTGGACGGCCCAGTCCTGGATGGCCCGCATCGTGGACGGCCGGTGGCGAGTGACAGGTGGCGGGTGGCAGGTGAGCCGGTGGCAGGTGGCCGACGAGCCCGTGGCGATGAGCCCCGCGGCGGACGAACCTGTGACGGATGAGCCAGGGGCGCATAAGCCAGAGACGGCTGATGACGGATGAAGGCCGATGGCCGGTGGCGGATGCCGCCACGGCAGGTGCACCGGGGGCGGATGAGCCAGAGACGGCCGGTGACGGACAAGGGCCGATGGCCGGTGGCGGATGCCCCCACGGCAGATCCGCCAGGGGCGGATGAGCCCGTGGCGGATCAGCCGTGCCAGATGAGCGCGGGATGGCCGGGGGGAGAGAGATGAGCCGGGTGGATGGTCGGCGGTTGGTGGCCGGTGGGGATGGGCCGGGGCGTTCGGGCGGCGTTGAGGTGCGTCGGCTTGGCGGAGGCGTTGCATGCCGAGCGGTGCTTCCACGTCGCGGATCAGCGGTACGGCGGGTTTGGCGAAGGAACGTGACCCCAACGGGTCCCCTGAAGCCGCCCAGGTCGGCGATAGCCGGCCAGGTCACCTTGAGTGCCGTAGCTCTTCTTGAGCTGCGCTGGTCGCACTGGGGGCGACCCGATGCACGTAGCGCTGGAAGCACCGTCCAGCGGGCGTCCTGGGGTTGGTTGTACGGCGTTGAGTCGTGCTGGGGTTGGTAGTACGGCGTTGAGTCGTGTGGGCAGGCGGCTGGCCGTCGGCTTTCTGTCAGCCGCGTTGGAGTGCTTCGCAGATCGCGGTGGTCTCGCGGACGCCGAGGCTTACCGCCGCAGCGCAGTGTCGTATCCACTCCGCGACCCCTTCGGGCGTTCCAGTCAGATAGGCGCGGAGTGCGTCGGCGTACGGAAGTTCCAGATGTCCTACCTCGACGACAGCCAGCGACTTGGGGTCCAGCCCGTACTCGACCAGGGTGAGCCGTTCTGCCGAGCGGGCGACGATCCCGTCGGCCGTCCCGAACGGGCGGAGCACGGCGAGCTCGGCATGGACGATGGCGGCCAGCACGATCGCCGGGGCCTTCGTCGGGCTTCCCAGCAGGTCGAGCAGGTTCTCCATTCGGGCGGCGGCCTCGGCGGCGCCGGGAGCGGGCCCCAGGTCGAGCGGGTCGGCAGTCGCATCGCCGGACCGGGGACGTCCGACGTCCGCCTGATCAGCCAGTCCGGCGGCGGCGACGGTGTGCAGCCGGGCGAGCACCTGGCGAGGGGCCTTGCGCCAGGTTGCGCCCAGGCGTCCCATCTCGGCAGATACCCGCAAAGCTCCCTGAACGAGTGGATCGTGGACTTCGTCCCGGCGCAGGGCGTCGAGGGAGACGTCCACTCCCTCAAGGGACGCCGAGGCGCGCGCGCCACGCAGCGACGACTCGGTGGAAACCGCGGGGCTGGCGCGACGCAGGACGCGGTGGCGGTACAGCCTGTCGACGGCCTGCCGCGCCTCTTCCACCGCCTCGGGGACGCCGGGAAGTTGCCCGAGGACGGCCAATGGGTCACTCACAAACATTCGACTCTACCTGCGGTGGAGGTCGTCTCCGCGTTCGAGGTGGGCGATTCCCGGCTGTTGGTCTGTTGGTGCTGCTGGTGAGGCGGTACCTCTCACGGTGCCGAGCGCCGGCCCTGGTTGGTGAGGCGGCACCTCTCATGGTGCCGAGCGCCGGCCCTGGTCTTCGCGCGGTGCGGGCGTTGGTCTGCCCGCCTGTCCGGGGGCCAGGACGTGGATCGGCGTGCTGATGTCCAGGTGGGTGGGATGTCCAGTTCACGAGAGGCCGGACCGCACGACAGCGGACAGCGGCAGCGGACGGCGGCAGCGACAGCGGCGGACGGCGGTAGATCGGCTCGCGAGCAGGCTCGGAACGGCGGAGGCAGAAGGGAGTGGCTTGGCTCGATGAGTGCGGTGATGTGGGGGTGGGGGTGCAGTTGCGTGGGCATGCGGTCGCGTGGAGGGGCGAGAGCGCCAAGGCGCGGTCGTGGGGTTGGAGGTTCTGTCGTGTGGGGTGCGCAGGTGCGGCCTCGTGAGGGTGCGGTCGTGTGGCGGGTTTGGAGGTACGGGGGCGGGACGTGCGGTCGGATGTGGGGGTGTGGCGCGATTTGCGTGAGTACTTGGGACGCGCGGGCGTTCGCGCGCGAGTGACTCTGGTCACCCACAGCGGTCACCTGGGGGTAGCCAGTCCGACCGACTCACGAGCGTCAGATGCTCGGGGACGCGCGGCGTAGGTCACGGAGAGCGGTCGCCTGGCGGTCGGCGGCACGTGGGACGGGACGGTCGGCAGGCGCGGGAAAAGGGAGCGACGGCGCGGGGTGGGCCCAGATGTGAGGGGGGCCCATATTGCGGCGCCAGGCGGGCTCGCAAGGGCCCCAATTGGCCCGTTCCACATTTTTCAGATTTCAGGATGACAACAATTCAATAGCGGTTGTCATGCGATCTGATAAGCGGAGCCCCGCGAACACCCACGGTACAGACCTGTCTAGACCTCTTGTGTGCGGACACCGTGACCTGGTGAAGTGGGACACGACCTATCCAACCTGGCCATAGAAGGAGCACGAAGTGGCCCCGGAGACCCCTGGCACCGAAACCCAGGCGCTGTCCAACCTGCTGCAGGAGAACCGCCGGTTCGCACCACCGGCCGATCTGGCAGCGGCCGCGAACGTGACCGCCGCCGCCTACGACGAGGCGGCGGCTGACCGGCTCGCATTCTGGGAGCGTGCTGCCGACCGTCTGACCTGGGCCAAGCGGTGGGACACCACGTTGGAGTGGAACGCCCCGTTCGCCAAGTGGTTCGTGGGGGGCGAGCTCAACGTCGCCTACAACTGTGTCGACCGGCACGTCGAGGCGGGACGTGGCGACAAGGTCGCCTACCACTGGGAGGGCGAGCCCGAGGGCGACACGCGTACCTTGACCTACGCCGACCTGCAGCGGGAGGTCAGCAAGGCCGCCAACGCCCTGCAGGAGCTGGGGGTGAGCAAGGGCGACCGGGTGGCGATCTACATGCCGATGATCCCGGAGCTGCCGATCGCGATGCTCGCCTGTGCTCGTATCGGGGCGATTCACTCGGTGGTGTTCGGCGGGTTCTCGGCCAGCGCGTTGAAGAGCCGGATCGACGACGCCGACGCCAAGCTGGTCATCACGGCCGACGGAGGGTACCGGCGCGGGGCTCCGTCGGCGCTGAAGCCGACGGTGGACGAGGCGGTCGCCGAGTGCCCGCAGGTGGAGCATGTTCTGGTCGTCCGTCGTACCGGCCAGGACATGGCCGCCGGTGACAAGGACATCTGGTGGCACGACCTGGTCGACCGTCAGAGCGACCAGCACACCCCGGTGCCGCACGACGCCGAGGACCCGCTGTACATCCTCTACACCAGCGGCACCACCGGCAGGCCGAAGGGCATCCTGCACACGACCGGCGGCTACCTGACCCAGACGGCCTGGACGCACCACGCGGTCTTCGACCTGAAGCCGGAGTCCGACATCTACTGGTGCACGGCCGACATCGGCTGGGTGACCGGGCACTCGTACATCGTGTACGGCCCGCTGGCCAACGGCGCGACGAGCGTGATCTACGAGGGCACTCCCGACACCCCGCACCGGGGCCGGTTCTGGGAGATCGTGCAGAAGTACAAGATCACGATCCTGTACACCGCTCCGACGGCGATCCGGACGTTCATGAAGTGGGGCGACGACATCCCCGCCAAGTACGACATGTCCAGCCTGCGCGTCCTCGGCTCCGTGGGTGAGCCCATCAACCCCGAGGCGTACGTCTGGTACCGCGAGCACATCGGCCAGAACCGCTGCCCCGTGGTCGACACCTGGTGGCAGACCGAGACCGGCGCCATCATGATCAGCCCGCTGCCCGGCGTCACCTCGGCCAAGCCGGGCGCGGCCATGCGTCCCCTGCCGGGCATCAGCGCCGACGTGGTCGACGACCTGGGCAACAGCGTCCCCGACGGAGGCGGCGGCTTCCTGGTCGTGCGCGAGCCGTGGCCGTCCATGCTGCGGACGATCTGGGGCGACGACCAGCGTTACATCGACACGTACTGGTCGCGCTTCGAGGGCATGTACTTCCCCGGCGACGGCGCCAAGAGGGACGAGGACGGCGACCTGTGGCTGCTCGGCCGCGTCGACGACGTCATGCTCGTCTCGGGCCACAACATCTCCACCACCGAGGTGGAGAGCGCGCTGGTCAGCCACCCCAAGGTCGCCGAGGCCGCGGTCGTGGGCGCCACCGACCCGGTGACGGGCCAGGCCATCGTGTCGTTCGTCATCCTGCGCGGCAGCGCGGAAGAGAGCGAGGACATCGGCTCCGAGCTGCGCACTCACGTCGCCAAGACGCTCGGGCCGATCGCCAAGCCGCGTCAGATCCTGGTGGTCCCCGAGCTGCCGAAGACCCGCTCCGGCAAGATCATGCGGCGTCTCCTCCGTGACGTCGCGGAGAACCGCAGCATCGGCGACGTCACCACGCTGGCCGACAGCACGGTGATGAACCTGATCTCGGAGAAGCTCCCCAACGCCAAGTCGGAGGACTGACCGCGGCCGATGTGGCCGCATGTCCCCTGGGGGCGTGCGGCTACAGGTCCAGCTGGTACTGGACCGTCCGGTGGGTGGGCAGGTAGCCGAGCGAGTCGTTGACGGCCCGCATGTGGGTGTTGCCGTCGGCGGTGTCTGCCAGCAGCCCGCCCAGGTCCGGGTGGCGCTCGCGGGTCTGCCGGATGAGCGCGGCCTTCATCCACCTGGCCAGCCCGTGGCCGCGGTGCTCCGGCAGCACGCCCGTGCCGTAGTGCTGGCCGTCGCCCTTGCCGTCGCCGGGGACGACCAGCTCGGTGAACCCGGCGATCGAGCCGTCGGACTCGTCGATGGCGACCACCGTGTGGAGCAGTTCGCCACGATCCTCGACGGCCTTGGCGGCGGCCCTGACCCGTTCGACGTCCCAGACCACGACGCCGTAGTCGGTGTCGTCCATCGGCATGTCGTCCATGGCCCGGCGGGACGCGGTGAAGGTGCCGGCCAGCTCGTCCGGCACGGTGCCGTCCCAGGAGTGCAGCCGGTAGCCGGGGTGCGGCTCGTCGGCGACCGCGTCGACGTCGGCCTGCGCCAGGTCGAGCCTGGCGAACGTCAGGCCGAGCACCTTCCTGAACCCGCTGGCCGCCAGGAACCGGTCGCCAGGCGTGCCGACCTCCGCCTCGGCGAGCACGGACCGCCGCCCCTCCTGCCTGGCCCGCTCCACCGCCCGCGCCAGCAACTCGGAGCCGACGCCGCTGCGCCGCTCGGCCGGGTGCACGTTCAGCGTCAGCTCGGCCAGGTGGACCTGGCCCTCGGCGGTGAACAGGCGCAGGAAGGCCGCTCCAGCGGGAGCGCCGTCAGGGCCGGACGCGAGCCAGGCCACGCGGTGGCTGGACGCGCTCCGGGCAGGGTCGGTCAGCGGGGTGATGTGGATCGACAAGGACAGCTCCATGAGGGCGGTTTGGGTAGAGTTGGGGCTGGTGTGCCGGGAAGTCGGGTCGGCGGGAGGGGAGGCGTTTCCCTCCGTCAGCCACCTAGGGAGCATTGTTGCGCAGAGCCACTGAAATGTGGCCTTTCCGGCCTACCGCCCGCTACGCCGCCACGCTGGCAGAAGCCCTGCGGACCGAGACGATCGGCGGCGTCGTCATGCTGGCCGCCACGGGAGCCGCCCTCGTCTGGGCCAACGTCGACCTCGCCGGTTACACCGCGCTGCGCGAGACCAGGATCGGCCCGGAGTGGCTGCACCTGGACATGGAGCTGTTCAGATGGGCCCAGAACGGCCTGCTGACGATCTTCTTCTTCGTGGCGGGGCTGGAGGTCAAGGAGGAGTTCGTCCACGGCGAGCTGGCGCACCTGCGCAAGGCCGCGCTGCCCATCGTCGCCTCCCTGTCGGGCATGGTCGTCCCCGCGGTCGTCTACGTCCTGGTGTCGTGGGGCGCGCAGGACGCGGGGCGCGGGTGGGCGATCCCGACGGCCACCGACATCGCCTTCGCCCTCGCCGTGCTGGCCGTGACCGCCAGCGCGATGCCCGCCGCGCTGCGCGCGTTCCTGCTGACCTGCGCGGTGGTGGACGACCTCGGCGCGATCACGATCATCGCCCTCTTCTACACCGAGCACCTCGACGTCGCGGCCCTGCTGGGCGGCGCGGTCCTCATCGGGGCGTACGGCTACCTGCAGCGCAGGCACGTCACCGCGCTGTGGCTGCTGCTGCCGCTCGCGGTGGGCGCCTGGTACCTGGTGGAGCTGAGCGGCGTGCACGCCACGGTGGCGGGCGTGGCGCTCGGCCTGCTCACCAGGGTCCGGCCCGCGGGCGAGGAGCGGCGCTCCCCTTCGGAGGCCGCGGACCACCACCTCAGGCCGGTCTCGGCGGGCCTGGCGGTGCCGGTGTTCGCGTTCCTTTCCGCAGGGGTGAAGCTGGACGGGTCCAGCCTCGGCGCTATCTTCTCTGATCGGGTAGTTCTGGGAGTGGTGACGGGGCTCGTGCTCGGCAAGTTCCTCGGCGTGTTCGGCGGCGCCTGGCTGTCGGTGCGGCTGGGCCTGGCCAGGCTCTCGGAGGAGCTGCACTGGCGGGACATGGCGGCGGTGTCGCTGCTGGCCGGGATCGGGTTCACGGTGTCACTGTTGATCGGCAACCTGGCCTACAGCGCCGATCAGGAGCGCGTCGAGGCCATCACGGTAGGGATCCTCGCGGCGAGCCTGGTCGCGTCGGTCTTGGCAGCGGTACTCCTGCACATACGGGTACGCAAGCGTCGCATTGCGCAGGATGATGTTTGACAGGGCCACCAGGCCCCGATAGGAGACGTTCATGCCGCAGACTCCCGAGGAAGAATCCCTGGGCTCGCTCGTCGCCCAGGCGAGCGACCACATCTCGACCCTGGTCCGCTCGGAGATCGAGCTGGCCAAGGCCGAGTTCAGGTTCGACGCCAAGCGGGTCGGCACGGCGGGCGGCCTGTTCGCCGCCGCCGCGTTCATGGCGCACCTGTGCCTGATCCTGGCCTCGTTCACGATCGCCTACGCGCTGGCCCAGTGGCTGCCGAACTGGGCAGCCTTCCTCATCGTGACCGTCTTCTACCTGCTGGCGGCCGGGCTGCTGGTGTTCGTCGGGGTCCGCAGGCTGAAGGGGCTGGCAGGGATGAAGCGTACGGCGAGGTCGCTCAAGGGCCTCAAGGAGATCGCCACGCCTGAGGGCGACCGGCCGACGGCGGGCGAGCTGGGGGCGCATCGGGAGCCGGTGAGCCGCGATGGCACCTGACGAGACGGTCGTCCAGATCGAGGGCCCCTGGCGGCACCGCGCGGTGCACGCGGGCGGCACCCGCTTCCACGTGGTCGAGGTGGGCCAGGGCCCGCTGGTGCTGCTGCTGCACGGGTTCCCGCAGTTCTGGTGGTGCTGGCGGCGCCAGCTGGAGTCGCTGGCCGCCGCGGGCTACCGCGCGGTCGCGGTGGACCTGCGCGGGTACGGCGGCAGCGACAAACCGCCGCGCGGCTACGACCTGCCGACGCTGGCGGGCGACGCGACGGGCCTGATCCGCGCGCTGGGCGAGACCGGGGCGGTGGTGGTCGGCCACGACTGGGGCGGGCTGCTCGCCTGGACGATGGCGGTCCTCGACAGCAAGTGCGTGACACGGCTGGTCACCGTGTCGGCCCCGCATCCGCTGCGGCTGCGCAGCTCGCTGCTGACGTTCGGCCAGCTCAGGGCGAGCGGTCACGGGTTCGGCTTCCAGCTGCCGATCCTGCCCGAGCGCAGACTGGTCCGCGACGGCGGCGCGATGGTGGGCAGGCTGCTGGACGAGTGGTCGGGCCCGGCGTGGCCCGACCAGGAGACGGCGCGGACGTACCGGGAGGCGTTCATGATCCCGGCCGTGGCCCACTCCGCGCTGGAGTACCACCGCTGGTTCGGCCGCTCCCAGTTCCGGCCCGACGGCCTGCGTTACGCCCGGACCATGCGCACCGAGATCGAGGTGCCCACGCTGCAGCTGCACGGCGCGCTCGACCCCTGGATCCTGCCGCGCACCGCGCAGGGGTCCGGCAGGTACGTCGCCGCGCCGTACCGGTGGCGGCTGTTCGAGGGGGCCGGGCACTTCCCGCACGAGGAGACGCCCGTCGAGTTCGACGCGGAGTTGCTGGGCTGGCTGTCGGATCCGGAGCCTGACCGATGAGAGACCGCGATCCCGAGGGCCGCCCGCGCAGCGCCAGGCCGCGCGACGCGTACGGCAGGCCGCTCCCCCATGGCGCGCAGGGCGTGCCGCGGGTTCCCGACGACTACGCGCCCACCTCGGAGCGGGCGCTGGCCGACGCGCGGCGGTTCCTGAGCGAGGGGCTGCCGTTCAACGCGCACGAGGTGTTCGAGGGCCGCTGGAAGTGCGCGCCCGACGAGGAGCGCGAGCTGTGGCAGGGCCTCGCGCAGATCTGTGTCGGCCTCACCCACCTGCAACGCGGCAACGGACGCGGCGCGCTGACCCTGTTCGGCCGGGGCGCGGCCCGCGTGCCGGGCGACGGCCCGTACGGCCCGGTGGGCAGGGCGGCCTCGGGGCTGGCCGCCGACAGCGACCCCGAGCAGGCGATCACGCTGATCCTGGACGCGCTGCCGGGCTAGTCGCACGCCTGGGTGCTGGCCGGGGTGGTGTCGGTCCGGCCCTGGTCGGCGTCGGGCCTGACCTCGTCGGCGGTCAGCACGTACCCGGTCTCCTCCTGACTGACCGCGGCGGCGAAGATCACGCCGTAGACCCGCCCGTCGACGGTGAGCAGCGGGCCGCCCGAGTTGCCGGGCAGCACCTTGCCGCGGATCGCGTAGACCTGCCGGGTGACGTTGGAGCTGCGGTAGATGTCGGGCCCCTCAGCCTTGAGCTCGCTGCGGATGCGGGCCGGCTCGGGGGTGAAGCCCTGCCCCTTGGGGAACCCGGCGATGATCGCGTTGTCGCCCTTCTCCGCGGTGTTGTCGAAGGTGAGCTGGGGCAGGCCGAGGCCCG
Source organism: Nonomuraea sp. NPDC005983 (assembly GCF_040614375.1). NCBI lineage: Bacteria > Bacillati > Actinomycetota > Actinomycetes > Streptosporangiales > Streptosporangiaceae > Nonomuraea > Nonomuraea sp. NPDC005983. Next base: position 121,013 of record NZ_JBEXUP010000001.1, on the reverse strand, counting down.
GGACGTACAGGATGGCGATGTCGCGCTCGGGGTTGTAGCGCACGACGGTGGCGGCGTGACGGTTGTTGTCGAGGTCGATGACCTGCAGGTCGCGGGTGACTCCCGCGACCACGTGCGCGTTGGTCATGATCCGGTCTTCCGCGTAGACGAAGCCGGTGCCCTCGATGTGCTTGTTGCAGCTCTCGGCGTTGCCCTGCACCTTGACGATGGCCTTCTGCGCCCGTTTGAGCCGGGCGCCCTGCAGGATGCCGCGCGGCGCGGGCGGCACGTCCACGAGCTCCCCGGCGCCGATGGCGTCGAAGACGGGCGGGAACTCCGAGCGGTCGATGAACTTCTTGAACGGCTGCTGCCAGTTCCGTGCCGACTGCGGGACCGCCTCGTCGACGGTGGTCAGCAACAAGGAGCCCTTGACCTGCTCGACCAGCGGCGGGAAGGACGTCGAGACGACCAGCGACCCGATCAGCCAGGCGATCACGAGCACCGACAGCGCGCTGGCGAACGTGCCGCCGACCGCGTCGGCCACCTTGGCGGGCTCCCAGGTGACGTGGCTGCGCACGACGGCGCCGATCGTGGAGGACGCGAACTGCCCGATCGTGGCGGCCAGGAAGACGATCACGATGGCGAGCAGCGCCTGCGGGGTGTCGCCGTCGACGACGGCCTTGGAGATGGGGGGCGCGATGAAGACGCCGAGCACGGCTCCGCCGACGAATCCGACGAAACTCATGACCCCGATGATGAAGCCCTGCCGGTAACCCGAGACGCCGAAGGCGATCACGAGGCCGATCAATATGAGGTCAAGCAGATCACCGCGCACGTTTCAAAGGTAACCAGCAAGAGGGTCAAGTGTGCACGTCTTGCGCCAGTACGGCGTCACCACGTGGCTACCTTGGCTGGCATGTCGCCGATCGGGGGAACAGTCCGCGAACTCATCGAGGCTGCTCTCGGCGATCCCGATCCTGACGGGCCGGTCCGCTGGCACGCGATCTCCGTGCTGCAGAGGCGGGGCGATCTGGAGTCGTTCATCGAGGCCCGTCGCCTGTGCGCCGCGGAGAGCGTCGGCGAACGCCTGCTGGGCGTGGACATCCTGGGCATGCTCGGGATGTTCGTCGACCGCACGCTGCCGGTGCTGCGCTACCTCGCGGCCAGCGAGAGCGACGCGATGGTGCTCTACTCGGTGCTGATCGCCTTCGGCCATCTGGCTGATCCGCGCTCGCTGCCGTCCGTGATCGACCTGGCCGGGCACGAGGACGCCAGGGTGCGCTACGGCGCGGCCTACGCGCTCCAGCACGTGCTGGGCAGCCCGCCCGACCCGGCCGGGCTGGCCACGCTGCGCAGGCTCGCCTCCGACAGCGACGCGGACGTGGCCGGATGGGCCTCCCTCGGCGTGGCGCTAGCCACGGCCAGAAAGGTTTAGCACGTCGGGTGGTAGGTCCTCGATCCGTTCGAGGTTCCAGGGCCGCTCCAGGCCGCTCGAGCGCAGCACGGAGTCCAGCACCATCGCGGTGAACCCCCACACCAGCATGCCGCGCACCTGGAAGGCGGGCCCGGCGAAGCCGCTGGGGTGGCGCAGGTTGAGCCGGTTGTCCGGGTCGACCAGCTCGGCGATCGGCACCCGCTCCACGGAGTCGACCTCGTCGGGTGAGGCGGCGTGCACCGCGGACGGCGTGCGCCACCAGCCGACGACCGGGATGACCCGGTTGTGGCTGTGCCAGACGTAAAGCTCGGGCATGGTGCACAGCACGCTCACGCCGCTGGGGTCGAGCCCGGTCTCCTCCTGCGCCTCGCGGAGCGCCGCCTGCACCGGCCCGCCGTCGCCGGGATCGACGCCGCCGCCGGGGAATGCGGGCTGCCCCGCGTGCCTGCGCCCGCGGGTGCTGCGCTGGATGAGCAGCACGTCGGGCCCGAGCGGCCCCTCTCCGAACAGCAGCAGCACCGCCGCCTCGCGTCCGCCTTGCGCGGGCGGTCGCAGACCAGCGGGGACAACGGTGTGTATGGCCTGCGCCGCCAGATTCTCTAGCCAGCGGGGGACTTCGGTCACGCATCCTCCAACACGCGGGACATCCGGAGACTTCCCCGGTTACGAGAACGGGCCGGACTTGACGAGCTTGGCGGCCTCGTCGGCGTCCGTGGGGCCGGTGCCGTACGAGGGGCACAGCGCGGCGAGCGGGCAGGCGCCGCAGGCGGGCCTGCGCGCGTTGCAGATGCGGCGGCCGTGCCAGATCACCCGGTGGGAGAAGACGGTCCACTCGCGTTTGGGGATCAGCTCGCCCACGAGGTGCTCGATCTTGACCGGGTCGGTCTCGTCGGTCCAGCCGAAGCGCCGGACGAGCCGCTGGAAGTGGGTGTCGACGGTCAGGCCCGGGACGCCGAAGGCGTTGCCGAGCACCACGTTGGCCGTCTTGCGGCCCACGCCGGGCAGCTCGACCAGGTCCTTCAGCCTCTTCGGCACCACGCCCCTGTGACGGTCGCGGACGGCCTGGGCCATGCCGATGATGCTGTTGGTCTTGGCCCGGAAGAAGCCGGTGGAGCGGATGATCTCCTCGATGTCCGCGGGATTCGCCGCCGCATAGTCGGCTATCGAAGGGTATTTCGCGAATAGGGTGGGAGTGACGAGGTTGACGCGTTTGTCCGTACACTGCGCCGAGAGGATCGTCGCGACCAGCAGCTCGAGCGGGTTACCGAAGTCGAGCTCGCAGTGCGCGTCAGGGTAGGTTTCCGCCAGGATCCGGTTCATCCGGCGGGCACGACGCACCAGGGCGAGCCGGGACTCAGTTGGCATCCCCATAGCCTATGCGCAAGGGCCACTTGGGACCTATGCAGTGGGGTGCGTCACAATGGCAGGCAAGGAGGCACAGTGAACACCGACGACGTGCTGGGCAAGGCCCCCCTGTTCGCCGCGCTCGACCGCGAGAGCGCAGCCGCGCTGCGCACGAGCATCACCGAGGTGCAGCTGTCCAAGGGACAGACGCTCTTCCACGAGAACGAGACTGGCGACCGACTCTACGTCGTGCTCGAAGGCAAGATCAAGCTCTCGCGCACCTCACCCGACGGCAGGGAGAACCTGCTCAGCGTGCTCGGCCCGAGCGAGATGTTCGGCGAGCTGTCCCTGTTCGACCCCAGGCCGCGCACGGCCACGGCCACCGCGCTGACCGACGTGCGGCTGGCCGGGCTGGGCCACGACGACCTGCGCCCGTGGCTGACCGGCCGCCCCGAGGTGGCGCTGCACCTGCTGCGGGCGCTCGCGCAGCGGCTCCGCCGCACCAACGACGTGCTCGCCGACCTGGTGTTCACCGACGTACCCGGACGGGTCGCCAAGCAGCTCCTCGACCTCGCCGAGCGGTTCGGCGCCAAGACCGAGGACGGCCTTCGCGTCCACCACGACCTCACCCAGGAGGAGCTGGCCCAGCTCGTCGGCGCCTCGCGCGAGACGGTGAACAAGGCACTGGCCGACTTCGCCCAGCGCGGCTGGCTGCGCATCGAGGCCAAGGCCGTGGTCATTCTCGACATCGACCGGCTCTACAACCGCTCCAGGTAGTCGAGCTGCGCCCGCACCGACATCTCGGCGGCGGGCCAGAGCGCCTCGTCCACGTCCGCGTAGACGGCGCGGACGATCTCTCGCGGGGTTCGCGCTCCTTGCGCCAGCGCCGCCCTGATCTGGTCGAGCCGCTGCCGCCTGTGCGCGATGTAGCCGTCGAGCGCCCCGATCGGGTCGGGGAGCACCGGGCCGTGGCCCGGCAGCAGCGCCCGCGCCTCCAGGCTCTCCGCCGCCGCCCTGAGCCGGTCGAGGCTGCGCAGGTAGTCGGCCAGGCCGCCGTCGTCGGCGATGATCGTGGTGCCCCTGCCGAGAACGGTGTCGCCGGTCAGCATCGCCCGGTCCGACGGCAGCCAGAAGCAGAGCGAGTCGAACGAGTGCCCCGGCGTGCCGTACACGTGGATCTCCACGCCACCGGCGGTGACCACGTCGCCGTCGGCGAGCCCCTCGTCACCGAGCCGGTGGCGCGGGTCGAGGGCCCGCACCGGTGCGTCGACCAGAGCCGCGAAGCGCCTGGCGCCGCCGCTGTGGTCGAGGTGCCCGTGGGTGAGCAGGATCTCGCCGACCCTGCGCTCGCCCAGGTGCTCCCGCACCCGGCGCAGGTGCGCCTCGTCGTCGGGCCCCGGGTCGACGACGACCACCTCGTCCGGGCCGCCGATGACCCAGGTGTTGGTGCCGTCGAGGGTCATGGGCGACGGGTTGGGTGCAAGCAGGTTCTCGGCGTGCTCCGTACGGGAGCCGTCGGGCGTGTCGAGGGGGATGTGCAGGCCGCTCATGACGTCAGCAGCCGCATCTGGCCGTCGATCTCCACGGCCCTCGGAAGGATCGTGACGATCTCCCGTGGAGCCGCCAGCACGTCCTCGACGGTGTCGAAGGCGGACAGCTCGGTCAACGTGCGGTGGGTCGGCGGCATCAGGAAGATCTCCTTCCGGCGTGCCAGGTCGAGCGCCGCCACCGGACGCTTCCAGGTCACCTGGTCGGCCTCGCCGCCGACGTCGCGGGTGCGCTGGCCCTCGGGCAGCACGGCGACGAAGAAGCGGGTGTCGAAGCGCCGCGGCTCGATCTCCGGGGTGATCCAGTGGGCCCAGGGCTTGAGCAGGTCGGAGCGGAGCACCAGGCCGCGCCTGGCGAGGAAGTCGGCGAAGGACAGGCTCCTGTCGATGAGCGCGAGGCGGTCGGCCTCCCACTCGTCGCCGGTGGTGTCGGCCACCACCGAGCCGGGCCCAGGCCCCGCCAGGAGGACGCCCGACTCCTCGAACGTCTCACGCACGGCGGCGCAGACCAGCCCCCGCGCGCCCCTCTCCTCGGCGCCGAAGACCTCGCCCCACTCCTTCGGGGACGGCCCGGCCCAGGCCACGGCCTGGTCGGTGTCGCGCGGATCGACCGAGCCACCGGGGAAGACGTACGCGCCGGCCGCGAAGGCCATCGTGGCTTTCCGCCTGAGCAGGTACACCTCGGGGCCCCGGCGCCCCCCGCGCAGGACCACCACCGTGGCGGCGTCCCGCGCGGGGACCGGCTCGACGCGTCCGGAAAGGATGTCCCGCGCGCGTTCGGCGAATTCTTCTGGGAGCGGAAGACCAGCCACATGACCTCCTTCTAGAACATCACTCGGTCATGGTGACATATCCGGACTCTCAGAAGACCTCCGCGATCAGCTCCACTTCCACCGGAGCGTCCAGCGGGAGCACGGCCACACCGACCGCGCTGCGCGCGTGCCTGCCCGCGTCGCCCAGCACGTCGGCGAGCAGCTCGCTGGCGCCGTTGGCGACCTGCGGCTGCTGGGTGAAGGCCGGGTCGCTGGCCACGAAGACCACGACCTTGACGATGCGCTTGACCCTGGCCAGGTCGCCGACCTCGGACTTCAGCGCCGCCAGCGCGTTCAGCGCGCAGATCCGGGCCAGTGCGGCGCCCTCCTCCAGGCTCACGCCCGCGCCGAGCTTGCCGGACTGCGCCAGCTTGCCCTCGACCATCGGCACCTGGCCCGAGGTGTAGACGAGGTCGCCGGTGCGGACCGCCGGCACGTAGGCCGCGAGCGGCGCCACCACCTCGGGCAGGGTCAGGTCGAGCTCCGCGAGCCTCTCGTCGGGGGTCACTGCTTCTCCCTCTTGAAGTAGGCGACAAGCTGCTCGGGCGTGGCACCCTGCAGGATCTGGACCAGCTCCCAGCCGTCAGCACCGAAGTTGTCGAGGATCATCTTGGTGTTGTGGATCAGCACGGGGGCCGTGAGATACTCCCATTTCTTCATGAGGGCAAGCGTAGGCGCTCAGACCCGCAGCCTGTGGTGCACCGCTGAACGCGGCACACCATAGTGTGAGCAATCTCAAAGGGTGGTTGTCGGCTAACGGCAAATGACCGTTCGGTAGCCTCGAAACGTGGACTCTCGGGACACGGATTGGGACGGCGTGCGACTCCACGTCGTCACCGGCAAGGGCGGCACCGGCAAGACGACGGTCGCCGCCGCCCTCGCTCTCGCGCTCGCCTCGGGCGGCCGTAAGGTACTCCTCGTCGAAGTCGAAGGCCGGCAGGGCATCGCGCAGATCTTCGACAGGCCACCGCTGCCGTACGAGGAGCGCCGCATCGCCGTGGCCCTCGACGGCGGCGACGTGTACGCGCTGGCCATCGACCCCGAAGAGGCCATGCTCGAGTACATGGAGATGTTCTACGGGATGCGCCGGGCGGGTCGCGCGCTGACCAAGATGGGCATCGTCGACTTCGCCACCACCGTCGCCCCCGGCTTTCGCGACGTGCTCGTCACCGGGAAGACCACCGAGGCGGTGCGCAGGCGCGGCAGGAACGGCAAGCGGGTCTACGACGCGGTCGTGCTCGACGCGCCGCCGACCGGCCGCATCACGCGCTTCCTGAACGTCACCCAGGAGGTGGCAGGGCTGGCCAAGGTCGGCCCGATCAAGAATCACTCCGACTTGGTCCACGGCGTGGTGAAATCTCCGGAAACAGCAGTGCACTTCGTGACCATGCTGGAGGAGATGCCGGTCCAGGAGACGCTCGACGGCGTCGCCGAATTGCGTTCGGCCGGGCTGCCTCCTGGTGGGATTTTCATCAATATGGTGCGCGAATCACTCCTCCCCCAGGCCGTACTTGACACCGCTGTCAAAGGTCGATTCGACGTCGGGGAGCTCGCTCTCGGCCTCAAGGCCGCCGGGCTGGCCGACAACGACGACGCGTCCGCGGTGGCAGAGTCGCTGGCAGAGGAGGTCGTCGAGCACGCGCACCGCACCGCGCTCGAACGCGCGGAGCGCGAGTCGCTGGAGGCGGCCTCGCTGCCCCGCTACGAGCTGCCGCTCCTGGCCGACGGCGTCGACCTCGCAGGGCTGTACGAACTGGCAGAGAGCATCCGCAACCAGGGAGCAGCGTGAAGAAGCCCGCCGTCCTCGACGTCGACGCGATCCTCGACGACCCCGGCACCAGGATCGTCGTGTGCTGCGGCGCCGGCGGCGTTGGCAAGACCACCACCGCCGCCGCGCTGGGGCTGCGCGCCGCCGAGCGCGGCAGGTGCGCGGTCGTCCTCACCGTCGACCCGGCCCGCCGCCTGGCCCAGTCGATGGGGCTCACCGAGCTCGACAACACGCCCCGGCTGGTCAGCGACAACGGGAACGGGAACGGCGGGCAGCTGTTCGCGATGATGCTCGATATGAAGCGGACCTTCGACGAGATCATCGAGGCGCACGCCGACCCCGAGCGGGCCCGCCAGATCCTGTCGAACCCCTTCTACCAGTCGCTGTCGTCCAGCTTCGCCGGCACGCAGGAGTACATGGCGATGGAGAAGCTGGGCCAGCTGCGCCGCTCCGACGAGTGGGACCTGATCATCGTCGACACCCCGCCGTCGCGCTCCGCCCTCGACTTCCTGGACGCCCCGGAACGCCTCGGACGCTTCCTCGACGGCCGGTTCATCCGCCTGCTCACCGCCCCTGCCAAGGTAGGAGGGCGGAGCGCGTTCCGGTTGCTCAACGCCGGGTTCGGGCTCGTCGCAGGTGCGATGACCAAGCTGCTGGGCGCACAGGTGATCAAGGACCTGCAGACGTTCGTGTCGGCGCTCGACGCGGTGTTCGGCGGCTTCAGGCAGCGCGCCGAGATGACCTACCAGCTGCTGCAGGCGCCGGGCACGGCCTTCGTGGTGGTGGCCGCGCCCGAGCGCGACGCGATGCGCGAAGCGTCCTACTTCGTCGAGCGGCTCGCCGAGGAGCGCATGCCGCTGGCCGGGCTGGTGGTCAACCGGGTGCACGAGTCGCCCGCGCCGGCGCTCTCAGCCGCCCGCAGCGCCGCCGCGGCCGAGGACCTGGAGGCTCGGGGCGAGCACGAGCTGACCTCCGCCGTGCTGCGGTTGCACACCGGCAGGATGCAGCTCGCCGCCCGCGAGCACCGCGAGCAGGAGCACTTCCTCTCGGCTCACCCCACCGTCCCGGTCACCCGGGTGCGGGCCATGCCGGAGGACGTCCACGACCTGACGGGGCTCCGCAGGATCGGAGAGCTCCTGGCGAGCGCATGACAGTACGGCCGGCGACAAGGCCGGCCGTACGTGTCGGGACCTGGTCAGCCCGCGATCAGCTCGTTGGTTCGTTCGTACTCTTCCTTGGCGGACTCGAGCAGCTCACGCCACGAGTCCACGTCTGGCCGCCGCCGTAGCAGAGCCCGGCGTTCCCGTTCCGTCATGCCGCCCCAGACGCCGAACTCGATGCGGTTGTCCAGCGCATCGGCGAGGCATTCGGTACGGACCGGGCATCCTCGGCAGATCAGCTTCGCCCTGTTCTGCGCGGCCCCCTGGACGAACAGAGCGTCCGGGTCCGCACCTCGACAGGCGGCACGGGAGGTCCAATCCGTGATCCACATTTTTCGACCCCACTCCCCTTAGGTGGTCAGTCGTCATTTGGGGCCGACGGGCGCGGGCGCCGAGCCTCCGTATTCAGTTGCCGCAGAGGAGAACGTACGCAACTACCCGTTCGGGCCGACAGACCCCAGAGGACCAATTTCTCGGCGGACTCTTGACCGGGAATGACTAGTCACCCCCGCCAGTCAAGGCGAAATGGTGCCTGCCTACCGATAAGGTCACTCTTTCGACGTACTCTTGGTTCTGTGCAAGCTCAGGGTAAAGATCGTTCCTCTCCGTTCGTGAGCGTCGTGCGGCTGGTCGTCGCCGGCGCCGCCGCCGGCGTGCTGACGGCGGCCATCGCGTTGCCCGCCGTGGGCGGCGCGGGCGTCACCGCCAAGACCGCGATGGAAGAGATCAATCTCAAGCCGGAGGACCTCGACGAGCCTCCGCTACCCGAGCGCACCATCCTGCAGGACGCGAACGGCAAGCAGATCGCCCAGTTCTTCTTCGAGAACCGCCAGTCGGTGACCCTCGACAAGGTCGCCCCCATCATGCAGACGGCGCTGATCTCGATCGAGGACTTCCGCTTCTACCAGCACGGCCCGATCGACGTCGAAGGCACCGTGCGCGCCATGGCCAAGAACTTCACCAGCGGCGGCGTCACGCAGGGTGGCTCGTCCATCACCCAGCAGTACGTCAAGCAGGTGCTGCTCAACGCCGCCGAGACCCCCGAGGAGCAGGCCGCGGCCATCGCCCCGACCCTGTCGCGCAAGCTCAACGAGCTGCGTTACGCGATGGCGATCGAGAAGAAGTACTCCAAGAACCAGATCCTGGAGAAGTACCTCAACATCGCCTACTTCGGTGCGGGCGCGCACGGCATCCAGGCCGCGTCCAAGCGCTTCTTCGGCAAGCCCGCGTCCGAGCTCAACCTGGTCGAGGCGGCCACGCTGGCGGGCGCCGTGCAGAACCCGAACAGGACCGACCCGAACGTCAGCAAGAAGTCCAGAGATGCGCTGCTGACCCGGCGGAACGTCGTGCTCGACCGGATGGCCCAGCTCGGCAAGATCACTCCGCAGCAGGCCACCGAGGCCAAGGCCAAGAAGCTCGGCTTCAAGGACACCAAGGTGCCCGGCGGCTGTGAGGTCAGCAAGTACCCGTACTTCTGCCTGTACGTCCAGAACGAGATCCTGAGCAACGAGGAGTTCGGCAAGACCTCGCAGGAACGTCTGAAGCTGCTCCAGCGGGGCGGGCTGACCATCAAGACGACGATCGACCCGAAGATGCAGGAAGCGTCCGAGAAGGCGATCAAGAAGTACGTCAGCACCAAGGACAAGCCCGTCGCCTCCCAGGCGATGATCGTGCCGGGCACCGGCGAGATCAAGGCGATGGCCGCGTCCCGCGACTTCGGCAGCAACAAGAAGAAGAACGAGATCAGCTACAACGTCGTCGCCGACGGCAGGCACGGCGGAGGCGGCGGCTTCCAGCAGGGCTCGACGGCCAAGCCGTACACGCTGGCCACGGCGCTGGAGGAGGGGCTGAAGTACAACGACGGCTTCCCGTCGCCCGCCACCTACCAGGCGCCCGGCTACGGCTCCTTCAAGAACTGCAAGAACGAGCGCGTCGGCGACCCGTCGCACACGGTGAGCAACTCCAGCGAGAGCAGCGAGGGGTTCAAGACGCTGCAGACCGGCACCTGGGGCTCCGTCAACACGTTCTTCCTCAAGCTGGAGGAGCGCGTCGGGCTCTGCAAGGTCGTCAAGATGGCCAAGCGCCTCGGGCTCAAGCGGGCCGACGGCGCCAAGCTGGGCGAGTACGAGACGTTCACGCTCGGCATCAACGAGGTCGACCCGGTCACCGTCGCCAACTCCTACGCCGTCTTCGCCTCCCGCGGCAAGTACTGCAAGCCGCTGGCGATCACCGAGATCACCGCCCGCGACGGCAAGACCACCCAGTACAAGCCCAAGTGCTCGCAGGTCATGGAGGAGGAGGTCGCCGACGCGGTCAGCGGCATCCTGTCGGGCGTGTTCACCAAGGGCACCATGCGCGAGGTCGGCGGCATCGGCAGGGACGCCGCCGGCAAGACCGGCACCACCGACGGCTACACCGCCGCCTGGTTCGCCGGCTACACCCCGAACCTGTCCAGCGCCGTCAGCCTCGGCGACCCGCGCGGCGCGTTCGACCACCGGCTGATGGGCGTCACCATCGGCGGGCGGTACTACCCCTACGTGTACGGCGCCTCGATCTCCGGGCCCATCTGGAAGGCGTCCATGCTGCAGGCGCTCAAGGGGGTGGAGGCGGCGTCGTTCACCCCGGTCGACAGCTCCCGCTTCGGCGGCTGCGGCGACAACTGCGCCCCCAAGAAGCCCGAGAAGAAGAAGGACGACCAGGGCGGCCCCCCTGACCCCAACGACCCGTTCACCACGTTCAACATGAACGACAACGGCAACCAGAGGCAGGACCGCGGACACGGGCGCTGGCGGCGCTGACCCGTCCGCCCCGGTCGGGATCAACCTGCGGACCAGGAAGCGGTGGCGGAACGGCAGGGCACCGAACAAGGCGAAAAAGAAGGGGGCCCCGCCGGTCAAACGACCGGCGGGGCCCCCTTCTGGTGTGCCCCGCTTCCTGCAGGAAGACGAGCGCATCTCCATTGCCGACCGGGTGCGGGAGAAGCGCCTCGCCGAGCTCTTGGCAACCTACGCCTGACATGGCGGACGCAATGCCGCAGCGTGGCCGTGACTTTGTGGCTTGGTGGCGTGACTTACCCGGCGGAATTCGGCGAGCTGTCAGTGGGGCCGATCAGTGGGTACGGCGGCGCGAACGTCATCACGGCATGCCGCACCTACATGGGTGTCTGGTGGAGGAGGACGACGCGCCAGCCCTCGGAGGTCCGGCGGTAGACCGTCGACGCATGCCATGAGGACGTCTCGTCGCCGGTGGTGCTTGTCAGTTTGTAGGCGACCACGGCTCCTGCGTCGCCGAGCGGTTTGACCACAACATCGTGTGCTCGGTTGCGCCGGTCCGGGTTCCCGCTTCCCTTGACGTACATGTCGAGAACCTGCTGCCTGGACACGATGCCGTAGTGCCCCATGGCTACGAAGTCGTCGGCGCAGTACTCCTCGAAGAACCTCTCGTCATAGGCAGCGTCAGCGTCCAGCATCCGCTGCTCGAGTTCTACCAGGGTCTTTTCGATGCCGCTCATCCAGCCAACTCCTTTTGTGAGGTGTGCCGCCCACGCTGCCAGCTGTACCTGACGTCTTCTGGCAGGTACAGCCAGAGATTCTGCGATCTCTGACGAAAGCACTGTCGGCGTGGCGGGCGTCCTTCCCGGAGCGGACCGGCCGCCCTCGGAAGGACACCCACCGGTGACCCATCCCGCTATGCACACTGCCGCCAGCAAATGATCACCTGTGCTGCGACGACCCCTCGAATGCGCCTTCGGCCTCCGGCGGAGGCCTGCCTAGGAGGTGAGCCGGGACCGGACGGCGGCCGCGACGCGCCCGCCCTCGGCCCGTCCGGCCACCTTCGGGTTGACCACCTTCATGACCTGGCCCATCGCCTGCGGCCCCGACGCGCCGGTTTCCGCGATGGCCTCGTCGACGATCCGCCCCAGCTCCTCGTCGGAGAGCTGCGCGGGCAGGTACTCCTCCAGCACCGCCTGCTCGTCCAGCTCGGCCTGGGCCTGCTCGGCGCGGCCCGCGTTGCCGAACGCCTCCGCCGCCTCGCGCCGCTTCTTGGCCTCCTTGGTCAGCACCTTGATGATCTCGTCGTCGGAGAGCTCCCTGGCCTCCTTGCCTGCGACCTCTTCGACGTTCACCGCCGCCAGTGCCATCCGAATCGTCCGGAGACGGACCTCGTCCCGGCTCTTCAGCGAGGCCGTCAGATCGGCCTTCAGCTTGTCTTTCAATGCGCTCATGACGTCCATCTTGCCGTCAACGCGGACGGCCCGTGCCTGATGTCGGGCATCATGAAGAGGTGAGGAAAGCCGTCGCAGTGCCCCTGTCCCTGCTCGGTCTCGGCGTGGCCGGGCTGGGCTACGCCTCGGTCGTGGAGCGCAACTGGTTCCGGCTGCGCCGCTTCGACGTCCCGGTGCTGGAGCGCGGGCAGCGTCCCGTACGCATCCTCCACCTGTCGGACCTGCACCTGACACCGCGCCGCAGGATGCTGATCAACTGGGTCCGCTCGCTCGGCGACCTCGAGCCCGACCTGGTCGTCAACACCGGCGACTCGATCGCCCACGTCGACGCGGTCCCGTCGCTCCTGCACGCCCTGGAGCCGCTGCTGTCGCGTCCCGGGCTGTTCGTGTACGGCTCCAACGACCTGTACGCGCCCAAGCCCAAGAACCCGGCCCGCTACCTGTGGCGCACGTCCAAGAACGACCGCCGTCAGCACGTCCCCTCGCTGCCGTGGGAGGAGCTCGGCGCGGGCATGGCGGCCGAGGGCTGGCTGGACATGAACAACACCACGGCCCGCGTCAAGGTCGGCGACCTGGACGTGGCGGTGGCGGGCATCCACGACAGCCACATCAACCGCGACCGCTACGACCTGGTGGCGGGCCCCGCCCCGGCCGACGCCGACCTCCGCCTGGGCGTCATGCACTCCCCGGAACCCCGCAACATGACCCGCTTCGCGGCCGACGGCTACCAGCTCCTCCTGGCCGGCCACACCCACGGCGGGCAGCTGTGCATCCCGTTCTACGGCGCCCTGGTCACCAACTGCGGCATCGACACGGCCCGCGTCAAGGGCCTGCACCGCCACGACTCCGCCTGGCTGCACGTCTCGGCCGGTCTCGGCACCTCGCCGTACGCCCCGGCGCGCTTCGCCTGCTTCCCGGAGGCCTCGCTCCTGACCCTCGTACCGCGCCGCTGAGGCGGTCACAAGCACCCGCGAAGTCCGCTAGACTTTCCCAAGCACGCGCAAGACGGCGTGCACCGGGGTGTAGCGCAGCTTGGCAGCGCGCTTCGTTCGGGACGAAGAGGTCGTGGGTTCAAATCCCGCCACCCCGACACAGTTTGACCAGGTAGAAGGCCGCTTCCGAAGATCGGAAGCGGCCTTACTTGTGTGCTGAGTGACTAACTGCGTGACTACAGCCCTGGAGAGCTCGGCAACCTAGCCCGATGGGCGCTGGCTACTCTCTCTCCTGGATCGCCTCAGCGGCACTTAGCCTCCCAAAACCTCGCAGCGACATGGATCTTCGTGAAGGCATGACCATGATTCCTCAGCCCGCCGAACCCACCGCCGAGAAACTGCTGGAGATCGCCGACGCCCTGCTCCCCGGCCACTCCCTTGACGACGCCCGGATCACGGCCGGCAACCTGCACCACGTCGTACTCCTCCCGGGAACGGCGGCCGTACGGGTGAACAAGCGGCCGTCGTCGGCTCAGGAGATGCCGCGCCGCATTGAGGTGCTGCGCGAGGTCGCGCGGGCCGGGCTGCCTTTCGAGGTGCCGGAGCCGCTCACACCCGTGACCCGGTTCGACGAGCGTACGGCGGTGGCCGTCTCCTGGGTCGACGGCGAGGAGCAACCCGAGGGGCAGGGCGACCCCGACCAGATTAGGAAGCTGCTGCGCGCTGTACGGGAAGTCGCCATCACCCCACGCCTGAGGGAACTGCTGTACGCCCCGAGGGACAAGGGCTGGGCCGAGCTCCTGGCCGAGCAGGTCATTCCGCGCCTGCCGGAGAGGTGGCGCGACGAATGCCGCGGGCGTCTCGAAGCGGCGCGCGACCTAGATCCCGTACCGGATGCGCTCGTCCACGGCGATCTATGCGGCTCCAACGTCCACTGGAGCAAGGACGGGCAGTTGGTCGGCGTCCTGGACTGGGACCAGGCCCATCTGTTCGATCCCGCCATTGACGCTGCCCTGATGGCCTGGCATGGCTGGGACAATGTCAGGAAGGCCGTGGATCCCGAGACCTACCGCCGCGCCCGGATCTACGACGCCCCGTTCGACGTGGGGCATCTCGTCGGGATCCTCGACGGCCGTCCGCTGACGAACGTCGAGGGGTACGTGCGCAGCATCGTCGCCTGGCTTGAGAAAGACGCCTAAGGGCTCGCACGGATAGGTGACGGGACAAGGGCGTACACCTGGAAGGCCCGCGAGCGAGCGGGGCGCCCGCCAGGGTCCAAGACCTGTGGAGCGGGCCTTGCCACGACCGTCGAGCGGGACCGCCACCCGGTTAGTCACTCTTCGTAACCGGGTAGGTACGTGCCGTCCTGGGCGCAGGTCGCGCCGGACGACGGTTCGTGGAGAGGATGCGCGCTCGTGTGCCCAGCCGCGCCCCAAGCTGTGGGCCCGCGGGTGCCCACCCCCGGCTGAGGACGACGGCCATGCGGTATGCGCGGCTGCTGCGCCACCGGAGGTTGTGCGCCCTGTGGGCGGCGCAGACGTTCTCCGTTGTCGGGAACCGCTTGTACATGCTCGCAGTGGTGTGGCTGGCGTGGCAGACCTCGCGTTCCACGGCCCTGCTCGGCCTCGTCGCCCTGACGGGAGCCCTGCCGTACGTCATCGTCGGCGTCACCGGACGGCGGCTGCTGGCGAGGCTGGCATCGCTGTCCGCCCTGGCCGTCATCGACCTCGCACGAGCACTGGTGGTGATCGCGCTACCGATCTGGTGGGCGGTCGCCGGGCCGGACCTCGCCGGGCTGTTCGTCGTGGCCGGTGTCAACGGGCTGCTGGGAGCCTTGTTCGAGCCGAATCTCAAGGCGCTGCTTCCCGGTTTCGTCCAGCCGGATCAGGTGCGACAGGCGGTGGCGCTCCTGGACTCCGCCGACCGGATCGCCCGCTTCGCGGGGCCCGGAGGGGCCGCTCTCTTGCTGGCGTCGCTGCCCGCGACCGTCCTGTACGTGATCGACGGCGCGACCTTCATCGTGTCGGCGGCGGCGCTGGCCTGGCTCGGGCGGCGGGCAGCCGGCACCGTCGCGGGGTCGGGGGTGACCCCGTCCGCCACGTCGCCGATACGTCCGCTGCTGCGCGCGCACCCGGACATCGCGGGCGCCGTGGCAGTCCACGGCGTGGCGACGCTGTTCACGACGGTCACGATCGCGATGCCGATCCTGGTCACCGTGCATCTGCACGAGGGCGCAGGCACGTACGCGGGCGCTTCGGCGTGCATCGGCGCCGGCGCGCTGCTGGGGAACGTGCTGGTGGGCAACCTGCCTTCGATCGGCCGTTTCCCCGGCTCGTACTGTGGCGCGTGGACCGCCTGTGGCCTGATGGTCGCCTCGCTCGGGATCGCGCCCTCTCCGACGGCGCTGCTCGTCCTGTGCGTGCTGCTGGGGATCACCACGCCGTACATGTCGGTCATCTTGCTGACCCGCCTGTCGGCGTTCCGGCAGCCGGTGCGGCTGCGGCTGATGAGCCTGGACGTGACCGTGGTCAGGGCCGGAGAGACGGTCGGGATGCTGCTGCTTCCCGTGCTGACCGCGGCCGACGTCTCGGCCGGATTCGTCCTCTGTGGCGTGATGACGTCCGTCGTCGCGCTCGGCGGCTGGGGCGTGTCGATGCTGTGGTCCGCCCGGCCCGCCGGACTCGCCGCACACGACCTGTTCGATCTGTGATCGCCCATGGAGAAGAGGGATTGAACGCCGACCGGCCCGCGGTGCCCGCCCGGCAGCGCGAGCCGCCACGGACCCGCTGATGCGCCGAGCATGGCAGCGGGCCCGAGGGCCACCGCGGCTCACCCACCGCCCGACTGGGCCGCGTCGTCCAGTGGATGCGGGCTGAACAGGGCGTACGCGCCGCCACCTTGGGCGCCGTTGAGCAGCGGGCCGGTGTTCGCCCGTGAGGAGTAGCCGATGACCCGCCCGCCGAGCACCGGCACGACCAGATCGTGCAGGTAGGGGGTGCCGTCGCCGGCGTTCAGCACTCCGGCCCGCAGACGCTCCTGGACCAGCCAGCCCTGATGGCCGGGCGCGCTCACCACGCGCTCCCATGAGCGCTGGTCGTGCTCGCCGCCGATGTGCACGTCCTTGCCGTGGAAGCTGTAGGGCGCCTTCAACACCAGCTCCTCCCGCCGCCTGATCACCTCCGCCTCGTCGACGCCGTCACCCAGCTTGCGGCTGTAGGGGACCAAGGTGTCGAGATGAGCCGCGTCGGAGCCGTGGAAGAGACGGCGGAACCGAGGATCGGACAGCGCTGCCAGGCACAGCTTGTTCTCCGCCACCCAGCGCGCTCCCAGCCGGTTGGGCACCACGATGGCGCCCTCGACGAGGCGGGCGCAGAACCGATCCCACTGCGGCACCTCGTCCAGCTCGATGGGGATGAACTTGAAGTAGCCCAGCCGCACGCCGTCGGCACGACCGACCTCGCACGGCCGCATCAGCACGGCCTCGCGCCCGCAGCCGGACAGCTGGCGCTGGACCTGGTCCAGCTCGAATCTGGTGCTTTTACTGGCGTGGTAGAGCCCGATCGGGTGCCCGTTGTCGGGCACGCCGCGCTCGCGGCCGTACTCCAGCAGCCAGCGGGCGAACCAGTCGTGGCGTTCGAAGGGGGCCGGGGGCGCCGCCCAGTCGGCCAGGACCGGGCCGAGCGAGGACTCGCGCCAGAACCGATTGAGCATTCCCGACGAGATCACCCCGCCCGGGCTGCTGGGATTGAACTCGAGTACGCGCACGTCGCCCAGGTCGCTGCCCAGCAGGTCCAGCCGGCAGTAGTCGATGGTCAGCTCCCGCTCGCCGGGCTCTTCCATGATCCAGCGGTGCAGGAGTGGCGGAACCGCCAAGAAGTCCTGCAGCTCGGCGTCGGCCGGATACCGCCGCACCAGCTGCTCCAGGCAGCCGACCACGCCCGTGACCCGGCGGCGCAGCTCGGGCTCGGCCTCGGGGTGCAGCGCGGCCAGCATCGGCAGCACGGGGAACGGCCTGCGTTCCTCGCCAGGCTGGGCTACCTGCATCAGGGATTCGGCCACGACGCGCTCGCGGACCTGCTGCCATGCCCGCCCGACCTCCGGCGCGAGCGCCAGGGCGGCCGCCGAGGCGTCGCCGAGGCGCCGCGCCGGATCCACGAGCGGGACGTCTCCGCCGACCGCCTGCGACGACGCTGTCCCGGCGCCGCGCCGGCCCGTCTCGCTCGCCTCCTGCGTATGCATGCAAGCCCTCCACCTTGGCCACTTCATGTAGTCAATCGACTACTCATGGCCATGGTGCCCTGGCGACGAAGAGGTGAATCCCGACTCCCTGATCGTCTCCACCGGTCAGCCCGAGGTCAGAAGACCGGATGGGATTCCGGATGGGCGTCCCACCATTGGCTGAATGTCGGATTGTCGGCCACATGGTCCTGGAAGGCTCTTGCGAACCCGCGATAGATCGCTGCGGCGACGTCCGCGCTCAGGCGGTCCCTGCGCCAGGCCATGACGAGGCGCGCCACCTGGGGTTCGCCCGCCAGCGGCAGCGCCACCGTGCCCTCCGGCGGAGGCCACGTCGGGTCCACGAGCCGGACACCGTGTCCTGCGGCGACGAGCGGCCGGCCCGCTCCGCTCGGCGCGTCGTAGCGGATGTCCGGTTCGAAGCCCGCCGCGCGGCAGGATGCGCGGAGTGCCGCGAGCGACCCGTCGTCGGCACCTGGCGGGCTGATCCATCGCTCATGCTCCAGCTCTTCGAGCCGCACCGTCGTCCGTTGCGCGAGTGGATGCGCCGCCGACAGCGCCACGAAGATCGGATGCCGCGGGATCAGCGTGCGCATGACGACGGGGGCACGCAGCGCGATCTCCGCTCCTTCGATCATGCCCATGAGCGCCGCGTCGAGCCAGCCGTGGGTCAGAGCATCGGCGAGTTGCGCGGTCGACGGCTCTATCCGCAGACAGACGGTTCGGTCGGGAAGCAGTTCGCTGACCCGGTTGACGACGCTGGCGACGCAGGCCAGGTGGTTACAGCCGAGGCTGAGCGTGGCTGACGGTGAGGTCGCCCTGCGGAGGTCGTCGACGAGCGCGTCGACCTCGTGGAGCACGATCCGGGCGCGGGTGATGACCTGTTGTCCCAGCGGAGTGGGCTGGGCGCCCGTCCGGGTCCGGACGAAGAGGTTGCCCCCCACCCACTCCTCGAGTTGGTGCAACTGGTTGGTGATCGCCGGCTGGGACAACCCCAAGCGCGCTGCCGCCTTGGTGACACTGCCGGTCTCGGCTATCGCGCAGATCATGCGGAGATGTCTCAGGTCGAGGTCCACAAAAAAATTATGTGACATTGCACACGTTTGACTCCATAGCTTCACCGCATGGTCATCCATGAGATTTATGGATCGCCTGATGACTACAGAGCGCTGACCGACCTCACACTCATAGTCGGCCTCACATTCATGCGTACACCCCCCGGAGGTCCTCGTGCGCACGATCACGTCACGCCGACGCCTGTTAGCGCTGTTAGCCGCCTGCGTCGTCGTCCAGTCCCTCGCCTCGGCACCCGCGTACGCGGAAGCCGAGCCACCACCGTCAGTCCCCTCCGCCACCGCCCACGACGGTGCGCCGCACGTCAGCAAGTCACGGCTGGACACGGCCGAGCGCCCCCCGCGCGCAGCCGCCACGGACGCCCTGCGGAGGGACTACGACGAGCCGGCCAAGGCGCCGGAACATCCCCGGCCCTCTGCCAGGGCGCAGACCAAGGCGGCGGCGTCCTGCAACGTCGCCGACTTCACCAGCCGGACGGGAAGCGCGCTGGTGCAGCAGATCAAGGCCAGCACCACCGACTGCGTCAACACGCTGTTCAACCTGACCGGCGGCGACGCCCACAGCGCCTTCCGCGAGGCGCAGATGGCCACCGTCGCCTACGCCCTGCGTGACAACTCCGCCACCTACCCCGGAGACAACACCACCGCCACCGCGCAACTGGTGCTCTACCTGCGCGCCGGTTACTACGTGCAGTGGTACCACCCGACCGACGTCGGCGCCTACGGCCCGGCCCTCACCACGGCGATCCAGTCGGGGCTGGACGCCTTCTTCGCCGCCTCCCGCGCCTGGGCGGTCAGCGACGCCAACGGCGAGGTCCTGGCCGAGGCCGTCACCCTGATCGACAGCGCCGAGCAGAACGCGCGCTACCTCTACGTCGTCAGGCGCCTGCTCGACGGCTACAACAGCTCCTACGACGCCTCGTGGTGGATGCTCAACGCCGTCAACAACGTCTACACCGTCCTGTTCCGCGGTCATCAGGTGCCCGCGTTCGTCAGTGCGGTCCAGTCCGACACCGGCGTGCTGACCACGCTGAGGTCTTTCGCCGTCAATCACCTGGCGCTCCTCGGCACCGACCGCGCCTACCTGACCTCGAACGCGGGCCGTGAGCTCGGTCGCTTCCTGCAGCACTCCGCCCTGCTCGCGACGGTCCGCCCGCAGGCCAAGGACCTGCTGGGCCGCAGTTCCATCACCGGCCCGACGGCGCCGCTGTGGGTCGGCGTCGCGGAGATGACCGACTCCTACGACAAGGCCGACTGCGCCTACTACGACACCTGCGACCTGCAGCAGCGGCTGGCCTCGAGCGTCCTCCCGATCTCCCACACCTGCAGTTCGAGCATCAGGATCCGGGCGCAGGACATGACCGCCGGGCAACTGTCCGGCACGTGTTCCAGCCTCGCCGGTCAGGACGCGTTCTTCCACAACCTGGTCCAGGACGGCGGCCCCGTCGCGAACGACAACAACACGACGCTCGAGGTGGTGGTCTTCGACTCCAGCGCGGACTACCAGACGTACGCGGGCGTCATGTTCGGCATCGACACCAACAACGGCGGCATGTACCTCGAGGGCGACCCCGCCACCGCCGGGAACCAGCCGCGCTTCATCGCCTACGAGGCCGAGTGGCTGCGCCCCGACTTCCAGATCTGGAACCTCAACCACGAGTACACCCACTACCTCGACGGCCGCTTCGACATGTACGGCGACTTCAACGCCGGTGTCAGCACGCCGACCATCTGGTGGATCGAGGGCTTCGCCGAGTACGTCTCCTACTCCTACCGTAAGGAGACCTACGACGCGGCGATCACCGAGGCGGGCAGGCGCACCTACGCGCTCAGCACGCTGTGGGACACCACCTACTCCCACGACACCACGCGGATCTACCGCTGGGGTTACCTGGCGGTGCGGTACCTGTTCGAGCGGCACCCGGCAGACGTGGCGACCGTCCTCGGGTCCTACCGGACGGGCGCCTGGAGCACCGCGAGGTCGTTCCTGACCGGCTCCGTCGGAAGTCGCTACGACTCCGACTGGTACACCTGGCTGGCCGATTGCGCAGCCGGGGCGTGTGCAGGCGGAGGTGGTGGCAACCAGGCTCCGTCGGCGTCGTTCACCGTGACGACCACCGGGCTGAGCGCCACCTTCAGCGACACCTCCACCGACCCCGACGGCACCGTCGCGGGACGGCGCTGGGACTTCGGTGACGGCGCCTCTTCGACCGCGGCCGACCCGTCGCACACCTACGCGGCTCAGGGGACGTACACGGTCAAGCTCACCGTCACCGACGACAAGGGCGCCACCGGAACCGCCACGCGACAGGTCACGGTCTCCGCCGGTGGCGGCTCCACGCCCGAGTGCACCGGCGCCGACACCCGGCAGCTCGACCGCAACTGCAAGCGCAGCAACCTGTCAGCCGGCCAGGGCGACTACGCCTACCTGTACATCTACCTGCCCGCCGGAGTCTCCAGCCTGACCATCACCGCCTCTGGCGGCACCGGCAACGCCGATCTGTACTACAACCAGACGGGCTGGGCCACCACCACCGCCTACGCCCAGCGTTCCGCGTCGTCCGGCAACACCGAGACCCTGACCGTCGCCGACCCACCCGCCGGCTACGTCTACATCAGCCTCTACGGCGCCGCGGGCTTTGCCGGCGTGACCCTCAAGACCGAGTACTGACGCATTACCGAGTGTGCCGGGACCGGCGTGGCCGGTCCCGGCCTCTCCCTTCATCGAGCCCACCGACGACTCGGACTGGTGGGGCCGCTTCCACCATCGGGGCGTTCGTCGGGCTGGGCAAGCTTGGCGCGGGCGGCCACCCGTTGCGACCGGTATGACACGGAATTAACACCTCTCCCGGCAAGCTTCTTCATGACCGGCCGGTCGTCAATGCCCGCTCACTCGGAAAGAGGAACCACATGAGACGCGCGCTTTGCGCCGCCATCGTCGCGGCGGCGGCCTTCGGGGGCACCGCCGCGATGTCCGCTCCGGCCTTCGCGGCAGATCATCCGGACGGCCCCCTGGTCATCTCCACCGGTCAGCCCGTGCCCGTCCTCGACTGCGCCAAGCCCGTCGACGGGCTCGAGGGTGAGGGCTGGCAGGTCATCCCGGCGAGCACCGATCCCGGCGCGTGCCGGCTGCCCAAGAAGGTGGCGTGCCTGGCAGGCCCCACCAAGAACCGCGACGGCGGCAAGTGGCACGTCCGTATTCGCGATGAGCACGGCGAGATGCGGAAGCTCAACATCCGCGACGAGGAGGGCGTCCCGCACAAGCTCAGCTTCCGGCACAAGGGGGATGCCGAGCGCTTCGCCGTGAAGAACAAGCACGCCATCAGGGTGGTCGGCTGCTCCGCCGAGCGCTGATCGTCCGCTAGGGCCGAGCCGGCCCGTGGCGACGAGGCGCAGCCCCACGCCGGGCTGCGCCTCGTCGCCTGCTACCGCAGGGCCTTGTCCAGCAGTGCGGGGATGTCGTTGCGGAGGCGTCCCAGTGCCTGCTGGGGTGAGTCGGCCAGGGCGGCGACGTCGAGACGGCGCCGCCCCAGCGGGCGTTGCAGTCGACGCACAGCATCGCCGCGTCGTCGAGGTGGTCGCCGACGAGGATGAAGTCCAGAGAGCATCGGCCGACGTAGCCGAGCGACTGGAGCAGCCGGGCGAGGGCCAGGCTGCGGGAGCGGAGGCGGGCCTCCAACTGGCGGGGCAGCAACGCGGTGACGCCTCCGCTGAAGCGGGTGCCGAGGGGGTCGGAGAACGTCTGCAGGATGACGCCGTCGCAGGTGGGGTCGCCGTGGTGGAGGGGCGGAATCCACAGGTGGACGCTCGGCGATGCCAGCACCGGCTCCAGCCAGCCGATCACGAGAGGGCCGTCTCCCTCCTTTCCGTCCCAGACGACGAGCGCGAAGGGGTCGGGGTCGAGATCGTGGGCCGTCTCGACCATCCACTGGTTGGCCCGCGCGAACACCTCGTCGCCGGCGACTGCCCGGCCGGGCAGCACGCGGACGTCGGCGCGCGGGAGCAGACGGTGGAAGCGGTCCAGCCAGTCGGTGCCGGGCAGCTCGACCGACCGCCCTTCCAGCTCCTGGACGGGCAGGGCGAGGCAGAGGACGGGGTGGGCGCCCCGGAGGACGGCCTGCTCCGCGCCGATGATGTCGGCGCCGCGCGCGCCTCCAGTGATCACCGTGGTTCCCTGGCCGATCGCCCACTCGTCGAAGACGGCGCTCATCTCGTCGCGGACGCGGGAGGCGAGCCGCTGTGGGAAGCGCTCGGCGGGCCTGCCGGGGGCGTCGACCAGGTGACCGCTGATCAGGAGGGCACGAGGTGATGCCGCCATAGCTGTCTCCCCGCTCGCGCCGGACCACCTCAATGTAGGAAATGCCGTGGCCCTCATCAAGAGCGGCTCCTGGTCAGGCGGTACGTTGCCGCCCATGACCGATGACCGCATGCCCCCCGTTTTCAGTGGCGACGAACGCACCGTCCTGAACAGCTGGCTCGAATGGCATCGAGCGACCCTCGCCGTCAAGTGCGCCGGGCTGTCCGACGAGCAGCTGCGGGAGCGTGCCGTGCCGCCGTCGAACCTGTCGTTGCTCGGGCTGGTCCGGCACATGGCGCACGTGGAGCGGGCCTGGTTCCGGCGGAACATCGCCGACGAGGACATCCCTCTGCTGTACGGCAAGGAGACCAGCCCTGACGCGGACTTCGAGGAGGCCGGCACGGCCTCGGTCGAGGAGGCGTTCACCACCTGGCAGGACGAGATGGAGCGGGCCCGGAAGATCTCGGCCGAGCTGCCGCTGGATGCCATGGCCAAGCGGCAGCGCGACGGTCAGGACGTCTCCCACCGCCGGATCCTCGTCCACCTGATCCAGGAGTACGCCCGGCACAACGGCCAGGCCGACCTGCTGCGTGAGCGCATCGACGGTGTGACGGGCGAGTAGCCGACCGGCCCAGGGCCGCGCGGTTCGTCCTTCTTCCCACTAATCCTACTTTTTAGGTAGGTTATAGTGGGTTCCGAGCAACGGGACGACTGTTCACGAAGGGCTACCCCCATGTCTTCACCCAGACCGCGGTCCAAGCTGGGAGCGAGCCTCGCCGCGCTCGCCGTCGTGGGGCTCCTCGGCGCCTGTGGCGGCGGACCGTCGGGCACGGCGCAGGCGGCGGGCCAACCGGTTCACGGCGGCACCCTGACCTACCTCGAACACCAGCCGCCGACCTGCCTCTACCTGCCCGCGGCCGGCTTCTATCCGAACGGCGGCCTGCTCAACCAGCTCACCGACAAGCTCACCTGGCAGGACCCGAAGACGCTGGAGATCCAGCCGTGGATCGCCACCAAGTGGGAGATCGCCAAGAACGCCACCGAGTACACCTTCCACCTGCGCGAGGGCGTGACGTTCAGCGACGGCAGCCCGCTCGACGCCGCGGCCGTGGCCGCCAACTTCGACGTGTACGGCAAGGGCGACACCGCGCTCAAGCTCCCCCCGGCCGAGTTCGTCAACAACTACGAGCGCAGCGAGGTCGTCGACCCCCACACCGTCAGGTTCTTCTTCGACAAGCCGTCGCCCGGCTTCCTCCAGGGCACCTCGGTCATCGGCGCGGGGCTGGTGTCGAAGAAGACGATCTCGCTGCCGTACGAGGAGCAGTGCCAGCTGAAGAACGTGATCGGCTCGGGTCCGTTCACGGTGGAGAAGCAGGTCGTCGACGAGGAGATCGACCTGGCCGCCCGCAAGGACTACGACTGGGCTCCGCCGTCGTCGCAGCACCAGGGCAGGGCGTACCTCGACAAGATCAAGATCATCGTGACGCCCGAGGACAACGTGCGCGTGGGAGCGCTCACCTCCGGCCAGGCCGACTTCGTGCGGTACGTCCAGGCCTACGACGAGAAGACGGTGAAGGACGCCGGCTTCACCATCTACGCCGAGCCGACCAGAGGCGTGAACAACGGCCTCTACCTCCGCCCCGGCAACAGCATCCTGCGCGACCTCGACGTCCGCAAGGCGCTCCAGGCGGGCACGAACGCCAAGGAGGTCGTCGACACCCTGTTCACGGCGAGCTACCCGGTCGCCACCTCCGTGCTCAGCCACCTCGCCCAGGGCTACGTGGACCTGTCCAAGGAGCTCGCCTACGACCCCGGCACCGCGAACGCGCTGCTCGACAAGGCCGGATGGGTGCGCGGCAGCGACGGCGTCCGCGAGAAGGACGGCAGGAAGCTCCAGCTCGGCGTCTTCGTCGCCGGGCCGCAACCGCTGTCGAAGCAGACCCTGGAACTCGTCGCCCAGCAGTGGGCCAAGATCGGCGTGAAGCTGGAGATCAGACCGGCCGACTCGGGCACCCAGGCGGTGGACATCAAGAACGCCGAGAAGACCGCCGTCGCCCACAGCATGGTCGGCCGCGCCGACCAGGACGTGATCAAGAGCCACTTCCACAGCAAGAACCGCGACGTCATCCTCTCCACCGACAAGAAGCTCGACACGCTGCTGGAGGAGGAGTCCGCCGAACCCGACAACGCCGAGCGCAACGCCAAGGTCGGCGAGATCGAGCGGTACGTGGTCGACCAGGGCTACGCGATCCCGCTGTTCGAGGAGCCCCAGGTGTACGGAGCCGCGCCGTACGTGCACGGCGTCGCCTTCGAGGCGGTGGCCAGGCCGTCGTTCTACTCGGTCTGGCTGTCGAAGCGGTGACCGGCTACCTGCTGCGGCGGGTCGGGCAGGCGGCCCTGGTGCTCTGGGTCGCCTTCACCGCCAGCTACGTGCTCCTCCAGCTGCTGCCAGGCGACTCCATCCTGATCAAGTTCCAGAACCCGGAGCTGGGCCTGTCGCCGCAGCAGATCGCGGACATCCGGGCGTACTACGGCGGCGGCCTGTCGCCCGTCGCCGGCTACCTGCACACCCTGCTCGGCTTCCTGAACGGCGGCTTCGGCTACTCCATCGACACCGGCACCCCGGTGGTCGAGCGGCTGGCCGAGGCGCTGCCCGAGACGGCCAAGCTGGCCTCCGCCGCCTTCCTGCTCGCCGTGCTGATCGCGGTGGTCATCGCGCTCGCGGCCGGGTACAGCCGCACGTCCTGGCTGCGCGGAGCGCTGCTGTCGGTGCCGTCGCTGTTCATCTCGGTTCCGGCGTTCTGGCTCGGCATCCTGCTCATCCAGGTCTTCTCGTTCCGGCTCAAGCTCGTGCCGGTCATCGGCGGGAGCGCGACGCAGCAGCTCATCCTGCCCGTGCTGACCCTGGCCGTGCCGATCTCCGCGCCGATCGCGCAGGTGCTGGCCCGCGGCATCGACGAGGTCTACACCCAGCCGTTCGTGCCGGTGGTCGCGGCCAAGGGGGCGTCACGCTGGTGGATCCTGTGGCGGCACGTGGCGCGCAACGCGCTGCTGCCGACGCTGACCGTCGCCGGGCTGACGTTCGGCGAGCTGATCGCGGGCTCGGTCGTCACCGAGACGGTCTTCGGCCGCAACGGCATCGGACGGCTGACGGAGCAGGCCGTCAACGCCCAGGACACGCCGGTGATGCTGGCCGTCGTGGTGCTCGCCACCACCGTGTTCGTCCTCGTCAACCTGGTCGTGGACGTGCTGTTCCCGCTCCTTGACCCACGGCTGAAGGCGGCGGCGTGAGAGTCCTGTCCTGGATCGTGATCGCCGTCGTGGTGCTCTGGGCCGCCGTCCCCGGCGTCTTCACCGGGTACGACCCGATCGCGGGCGTCCCGGCCGAGAAGCTCCAGCCGCCCAGCGCCGAGCACCTGTTCGGCACCGACGCGGTCGGCCGCGACCTGTTCGCCAGGGTCGTGCACGGCTCGGTGCACTCGCTGACCGGGGCGTTCGTCGCGGTCGCCGTGGGGCTGCTGGTCGGCACGCTGCTCGGGCTGCTGGCGGGCGCGGCGGGCGGCCTGCTGGACGAGGCCGTCATGCGCGTGGTGGACGTGCTGCTGTCAGTCCCCGCCCTGCTGCTGGCGCTGACCGTGATCATCCTGCTCGGCCCCGGCACGGTCAACGTGGCGATCGCGGTGGGCATCGGCTCCGTGGCGGCGTTCGCCCGGCTGTCCCGTGCCGAGGTCGTCCGGGTGCGGCAGGCCGACTACGTGGAGGCGGCGTTCGGCAGCGGCGGACGGTTCCCGGCCGTGCTGTGGAGGCACGTGCTGCCCAACTCGCTCGGCCCGGTGATCGCGCTGGCCGCCCTCCAGTTCGGCGTGGCCATCCTGGCCATCTCCACGCTCGGCTTCCTCGGGTACGGCGCGGAGCCGCCCACCCCCGAGTGGGGGCTGCTGATCTCAGAGGGCCGCAACTACCTGGCCACGTCCTGGTGGCTGACCACGCTGCCGGGGACCGTGGTGGTGGCGGTCGTACTCGCCGCCAGCCGCATCAGCCGCTCGATCGGAAGGGAGCGGGCATGAGCCTGCTGGAGGTGGACGACCTCACGGTCTCGTACAGGGGGCCGTACGGCGGGAGGCGGGCGGTCGAGGGCATCTCCTTCGCCCTCGAGCCGGGCGAGGTGGTGGCGGTCGTCGGCGAGTCCGGCTCGGGCAAGACGACCACCGCGCACGCCCTCATCGGCCTGTTGCCGTCCAACGGGACGATCGACCGGGGCCGGATCCTGCTCGGCGGCACCGACATCGCGACCTGGTCCTCCCGCCGTATGGAGTCGGTGCGTGGCGCCAGGATCGGGCTGATCCCCCAGGACCCGTCCAACTCGCTGGACCCGGTCAAGACGGTCGGCGCGCAGATCGGCGAGGTGCTGCGCATCCACCGGCGCGGTGACCGGCGGACGATCGCGCGGCGCGTCCTGGACCTGCTGGCCCGCGTCGGGCTGCCCGACCCCGAGGTGCGCGCCCGCCAGTACCCGCACGAGCTGTCGGGCGGGATGCGGCAGCGGGTGCTCATCGCCATCGCGATCGCGCTCGAACCCGAGCTGGTCATCGCCGACGAGCCGACCAGCGCGCTGGACGTCACCGTCCAGCGGCGCATCCTGGACCTCGTCGACGACCTGCGCGCGGAGTTCGGGACGGCGGTGCTCCTCGTCACGCACGACCTGGGCGTGGCCGCCGGCCGCTCCGACCGGCTGGTCGTGATGCGCGACGGCGGCGTCGAGGAGCAGGGCGGCACCCGCGAGGTCCTGGCGGCACCCGCCGCCGCCTACACCAGGCGCCTCCTGGACGACGCCCCCGCCCTCACGGCCCGCGAGTTCCGCACACCGCCGGACACCGAACCCGTGATCGTCGCCCGCGACCTGGTCAAGGAGTTCCGCGTAGGCAGGCGGCCCTTCCGCGCCGTTGACGGCGTCTCCTTCGAGGTGCGGCGCGGCAGCACGCACGCGCTCGTCGGCGAGTCGGGGTCCGGCAAGACGACCACGGCCCGCATGGTCGCCCGTTTCGCCCGACC
Source organism: Nonomuraea sp. NPDC005983 (assembly GCF_040614375.1). NCBI lineage: Bacteria > Bacillati > Actinomycetota > Actinomycetes > Streptosporangiales > Streptosporangiaceae > Nonomuraea > Nonomuraea sp. NPDC005983. Next base: position 93,153 of record NZ_JBEXUP010000001.1, on the reverse strand, counting down.
GACCCGGGGAACGGTGACCGTCGCCGGGGCGGGGGCCGACCGCGAGTTCCGCCGTCACGTCCAGCTCGTCTACCAGGACCCGTACGGCTCGCTCGACCCTCGGCAGTCGATCGCGCAGATCGTGGAGGAGCCGCTGCGTAACTTCCGCCTGGGCGACGGGGACACCCGCCGCGCCCGGGTCAGGGAGCTCGTCGAGCGGGTCGCGCTGCCACCGGACGTGCTCGGCCGCAGGCCGCGCGAGCTGTCCGGCGGCCAGCGGCAGCGGGTGGCGATCGCCCGCGCGCTGGCCGTGGGCCCCGAGGTGGTGGTGCTCGACGAGGCGGTCTCGGCGCTCGACGTGACCGTGCAGGCGCAGATCCTCGACCTGCTGGAGGAGCTCCAGCGCGACCTCGGCCTGACCTACCTGTTCATCTCGCACGATCTCGCCGTGGTGCGGCAGATCTCGCACACCGTATCCGTCATGAAAAAGGGACGCATAGTGGAATTCGGAACCACCCAGCAGGTCTTCACCGACCCGCGCCACGAGTACACCCGCGAGCTGCTCGCCGCCATCCCGGAGCCGGTGCGATGACCCGCCGCCGGCTCGGGTTCTTCACCAGGCTGCTCGACGACGTTCCCGCGGGCGAGAGATACCGGCTCGCCGCCGAGCAGATCCAGCACGCCGAGGACGCCGGGTTCGACACGGCCTGGGTGGCCCAGCACCACTTCGACGGCGAGGAGGGCGGGCTGCCCGCGCCGCTGGTCTTCCTCGCCCACGTGGCGGCCCGGACGAGCCGCATCCGGCTCGGCACCGGCATCATCACGCTGCCTCTCGAACACCCGGTACGGGTGGCGGAGGACACCGCCGTGCTCGACCTGCTGACCGGCGGCCGCCTGGAGGTGGGCGTCGGCAGCGGCGGCACGCCCGCGTCGTTCGCCGCGTTCGGCCACGACAGCGCGCGCCGCTCGCAGATCTACGCCGAGCACCTCGCGACCCTCCTCGACGCCTGGTCCGGACGGGACCTGGGCGGCGGCAACCGGCTCTACCCGGCCGCGCCGCGCCTGCTCGACGCGGTCTGGGAGGCCACCTTCTCGGCCGGCGGCGGCGCCCGCGCGGGCCGGGCGGGCAACGGGCTGATGCTGTCGCGCACCCAGCCGCGCCCGGCGGACGACCCGCAGGCGACGCTGGCCGACATCCAGCGGCCCATCGTGGACGCGTACTACGACAACCTGCCCTCGGGAGCCACGCCGCGGATCATGGCCTCGCGCACCGCGTTCGTGGCCGACAGCAGGGCCGACGCGCTGCGCCACGCCGAGCTGGGCCTGGGCCGCGGACGGCTGCCGTTCGAGCTGCCCGACAGCGGCCTCGACCAGCGCATCACCGCGTTCGACGTGCACCTCGGCACGCCGCAGGACGTCGTCGAGAGCCTGCTCGCCGACCCCACCCTCGACCGGGTGACCGACCTGGTCTTCCAGGTGCACTCGGTCGACCCGCCGCACCCTCTCATCCTGCGCTCGATCGAGCTGCTCGCGACCGAGGTCGCGCCCGCGCTCGGCTGGGTCCCCTCCACCGAATTGAGCACCACGTGACCGACGTCATCGACCGCCTGGCCGGGATCTCCCCCGGCTCGCACCTCGACCGGCTGCGCGACGAGCGTCCGGACGCCCGCGAGCACGCCCAGCGCAGCTTCGACGCGCTGTTCGCCCCCGACTCCGAGGACGAGGTCACCCTCGTCGAACGCGACGCGGTCGCGGCGTTCGTGGCCGGGCTGCACGGCGACGCCGTGGCGGCCGCCTTCTACGCCGACCGGCTCGCCGAGCTCGCGCCGGGGCTGCTCAAGGCCGTCGAGGCGGAGATCGCAGCCGGCAGCACGACGGGCCCCTACGGCACCTACCCGGCGGACGGGCCGCTGGCCGCCGAGAGCGACGAGGGCCTGCGCTACCGTCCCGGCGACCCGGACACGCTCGGCGGGCGGCTCGCCGCCGCGTTCGAGCACGCGCACCTGCTCGTGTTCCGCCCGCGCGAGGCCGGCCGCCAGGCGCTGCGGGCGCTCGCGGAGGCGGGCTGGAGCACCACGGGCATCGTGACGCTCTCCCAGCTCGTCGCCTTCCTCAGCTTCCAGGTACGGGTGGTCGCCGGGCTGCGGCTGCTCGGCGCCGCCCAGAAGGGATCACCGTCATGACCGGCTTCACCCAGGAGCAGCTCGGCTGGGCACCGTGGCTGGAGCCGCTGGCCGAGCACGAGCTGACCGACGAGCACTGGGAGGCGCTGGTCGACAGGGCCCGCGCCGGCTCGCCGTACTTCCTGCTGCTCGCCCGCGACCCGCAGATCCTGCACGCGCGGACCAAGACCGACAACGACATCTTCTACAACGCCAAGGGCGGGCTGCCGCGCGCGGAGCGCGAGCTGGCGGCGACGGCGACCTCGCGCCGCAACGGGTGCGTCTTCTGCGCGTCGGTGCACGCCAGGTTCGCCTCCCACTACTCCAAGCGCCCCGACGACGTGCGGCGGCTGCTCGACGAGGGCGTCGACGCGCCCCAGGACGGACGGTGGCAGGCCGTCGTCGACGCCTCGGTGGCGCTGGCGGCGACGCCCGGCCAGCTGGGCGAGGCGCACATCGAGGCGCTGCGCGCCGCCGGGCTGGACGATCTGGCGATCAGCGACACGCTGCACGCCGCCGCGTTCTTCAACTGGGCCAACCGGCTCATGCTCTCGCTCGGGGAGCCGACAGAACCGACAGAACCGACAGCAGGAAAGGCGTCCAAGTGACCGACCCGCAGCTCGACCATCTCGTCTACGCGGTGCCCGACCTGGAGGCCGGGGTGGCCGAGTTCGCCCGGCGCACCGGCGTCACCCCGGTCGCCGGGGGCAGGCATCCCGGCGGCACCGCCAACTACCTCGTCGGCTTCGGCCCGACGGCGTACCTGGAGATCATCGGGCCGGACCCCGCGGCGGCCCCTGGCACCCGTCCCCGCGCCTTCGGGCTGGAGACGCTCACGGAGCCGCGCCTGGCCGCGTGGGCCGTCCACCCTGACGACCTCGACGCGTCGGTGCGGCGGGCCCGTGAGCGCGGCTACGACCCGGGCGACGTGGCCCCGCTGTCGCGGCGCACCCCCGCCGGGACGCTGCTGGAATGGCGGCTCACCCGGCGCGAGGACCCCGCGACGGTCCGGCCGGTGCCGTTCCTCATCGACTGGGGAGCCACCGCCCATCCCGCCGCCTCCGGCCTGCCGCGGCTGGGCCTGAGCTCGCTGTCCGCGTCCCACCCCGACCCCGCCGCGCTGCGGCGCGACCTGGCGGCGCTCGGCGTCGAGCTGGACGTCGCGGAAGGGGCCGAGACCGAGCTGCGCGCCGAGCTGGAGACCCCGCTCGGCACCGTCACCCTGCGCTGAGGAGAATCCATGAGCACCCTTCGCGAGTACCTGTCGCACAAGCGCGCGGCCCTGCTGGCCAGGCGCGAGGCGCCCGGCGGCGGCCCGGTGCCGCTGCACGCCCACGTCACGGCCGAGGGTCGAAGCGGCGTCCGGCGCATCCGGATCAGGGACTTCCAGATCATCAGCGACAGCGCCCCCGACTTCGCCGGGTACGACCTCGGCCCCGGCTCGCCCGAGCTGCAGGCGGGCGTGCTGGGCAGCTGCGTCACGCACATCTTCCTGATCAAGGCGGCCGAGCTGGAGGTGCCGGTCGACTCGCTGGAGGTGGACGTCCGGGCCGAGTACGACCCGCGCGCCCAGCAGCCCGGCGAGACCGGCGTCCCGGTGTACCCGCAGAACTTCCGCTACGAGGTGCTGCTCGACTCGCCCGCCTCCGACGAGGAGCTGGCCAGGCTGCACGCCGAGGTCGAGCGGGTCTGCCCGATCCTGAACCTGATCCGCTCCCCGCAGGAGATCAGCGGGTCGATCGTCCGGGTCGGCGGCGGCCACCCCGTGGCCGCCGGCCTGGAAGGGCGGCCGTCATGACCCGCGGCGCCCGCCCGAGGCCGATTGCGTTGGCCTGAACGCGGCCGAGCCGCAAGAATGGCGCGATGGCTGACAGTGCCGAGACCGACTGGGTCTCCAGGTTCGCTGACGAGGTGATCTCCGAGGCGGAGCGTCGCGCGCCCGGCAAACCGATCGTCTGCGCCTCAGGGCTGAGCCCGTCGGGGCCGATCCACCTCGGCAACCTGCGCGAGGTCATGACCCCGCACCTGGTGGCCGACGAGATCAGGCGGCGCGGGCTCGACTGCGTGCACCTGCTCTCCTGGGACGACTACGACCGCTTCCGCCGGGTGCCCGCGGGCATCGACCCGTCGTGGTCCGAGCACGTCGGCAAACCGCTCACCTCCGTGCCCGCCCCTCCCGGCAGCCCGTACGGCAGCTGGGCCGAGCACTTCAAGGCGCCGCTGATCGACGCGCTGGCCGAGCTGGGCGTCGAGTACACCGGCATCAGCCAGACCGAGCAGTACACCTCCGGCGTGTACCGGGAGCAGATCCTGCTGGCCATGCGCGAGCGGCGGCGCATCGACGCCGTCCTCGCCCGCTACCGCACCAAGGAGGCGGCGGAGAGCAAGGAGGAGTCCGCCGAGTACTTCCCGTACCGGCCTTACTGCGAGCTGTGCGAGCGCGACCTGACCACGGTCACCGCCTACGACGACGACAGCACCGAGCTGGCCTACACCTGTGCCTGCGGGTTCGGCGAGACGGTCAGGCTGGCCGAGCACGACCGGGGCAAGCTGGTGTGGAAGGTCGACTGGCCGATGCGCTGGGCGTACGAGGGCGTGCTGTTCGAGCCGTCGGGGGTCGACCACCACTCGCCGGGCTCCGCGTGGATCGTCGGCGAGCAGATCGTGGCCGACGTGTTCGGCGGCCGGCAGCCGATCGGGCCGATGTACGCGTTCGTCGGCATCACCGGCATGTCCAAGATGAGCAGCTCCAAGGGTGGTGTGCCGATCCCGTCGGAGGCGCTGGAGATCATGGAAGCTCCGGTGCTGCGCTGGCTGTACGCGCGGCGTAAGCCGTCCCAGTCCTTCAAGATCGCTTTCGACCAGGAGATCCAGCGGCTCTACGACGAGTGGGACGCGGTGGGGCGCAAGGTGGCGTCCGGGGCCGCGCAGCCCGCCGAGTCGTTCGCGTACGACCGCGCGGTGCGGACGTCCGCCGGGCCGCTGCCGGAGACCCCGCGGCCGGTGCCGTACCGGACTCTCGCCTCGATCGTCGACATCACGACCGGCGACGAGGAGCAGACCCTGCGGATCCTGCGCGACGCCGACGGGCTCACCGCGCTCGACGAGGCGCGCCCCCGGCTCGACAGGGCGCAGCGCTGGGTCGACACGCAGCTGCCCGCCGACCAGCGCACCCGCGTCCGCGACAACCCCGACACCGAGCTGCTCGACTCACTGGGCGAGACCGACAGACAGGCGCTGCGCCTGCTGGCCGGCGGGCTCGACGAGCACTGGTCGCTCGACGGGCTGACCACGCTGGTGTACGGCGTGCCGAAGCTCCAGGCGGGCCTCGACGCCGACGCCAAGGCCACGCCCGAACTGAAGGCGGCGCAACGGGCCTTCTTCGCGCTCCTGTACACGCTCCTGATCGGCCGCAACACCGGCCCACGGCTGCCGACGCTGCTACTCGCTGTAGGCGCCGACCGGGTCAGGAAGCTGGTCGGCGGGTGAGCGGCGCCATACGGGCCAGGAAGGTCCGCGGGTGAGGGCCGCCGTCCTGGTCACCGGGATCATGGCCTCGGGCAAGTCCACGGTCGCGCAGGCGCTGGCGGAGCGGCTGCCGCGCTCGGCGCACGTCCGCGGCGACACCTTCCGGCGGATGGTGGTGAACGGGGCCGTCCCCATGGAGCCTGGCGTGCCCGAGGGAGTCGCCCAGCTCCACCTGCGGTACCGGATCGCGGCCTCGGCCGCCGACCTGTACTTCGAGGCGGGCTTCACGCCGATCATCCAGGACGTCGTGCTCGGCCCCGACCTCGACCTGTTCGTGCGGCTGGTGCGCAGCCGCCCGCTGCTGGTGGTGGTGCTCGCCCCCGACGCCGCCACCGTGGAGCAGCGCGAGCGGCAGCGTCCCAAGTCGGGCTACGGCGACTGGACGGTGGCCCAGCTCGACGAGGTGCTCAGGCGCGACACCCCGCGCATCGGCCTCTGGCTGGACACGTCCGGGCAGACACCGGAGGAGACAGTGGACGAGATCCTTTCCAGAGCCGCGGAGGCCGAGTATCTTGCCGCGCAAGAGGCGCACATTTCGCAAAACAAGTCAAGGTAACAAAACCGGGCAGCGCAGAACCGGCGCGCCCGGCCGAGACCCCAGGTCACAGGACGGTGAACACGCCCTGGTGGGGCACCCATAGCACACATAGGTTCGCGATCTATGCAAGGCACAGTCAAGCGACCTGCATGTGAGCTGGCGCACTTTACTCACATGAAGCACTCTGCCAGCGTCACCGTCGTCGTCCCAGCGATGAACGAGGCCGACAACCTGCCTCACGTGTTCGCCACGCTGCCCGACTGGATCGACGAGGTCGTCCTCGTCGACGGCAACTCCAACGACGAGACCGTAGCCGTCGCAAGGCGGCTGCGTCCGGGCCTGCGCGTCGTCACGCAGACCCGGCGAGGCAAGGGAAACGCGCTGATCGAGGGCTTCGAAGCGGCGCGCGGCGACATCATCGTCATGATCGACGCCGACGGGTCCACCGACGGCCGCGAGATCGGCGCGTTCGTGCAGGCGCTGCTCGACGGCGCCGACTTCGCCAAGGGCTCCAGGTACGCCCCCGGCGGCGGCTCCGACGACCTCAGCCCGCTGCGCTCCTTCGGCAACAAGGCGCTGACCGGCCTGACCAACCTGCTGTACGGCACCGGCTACACCGACCTGTGCTACGGCTACAACGCCTTCTGGGCGCGCCACCTCGACGCGATGGACCTCGACTGCGACGGTTTCGAGATCGAGACGCTGATGAACGTCCGCGCCGCGCAGGCCGGGCTGGTCATCCGCGAGGTGCCCAGCCACGAGCGCTCCCGCATCCACGGTGAGAGCAACCTGCACGCCGTCCGCGACGGCTGGCGGGTGCTGAAGACGATCCTGCGCGAGCGGGTACGCGGGACGGCCACCCCTCAGACCCAGGTGGCGCTCGCCAAGTAAACGATGACATTCTCGGACCATGCGTTACATCGTCATCGGAGCGGGAGCCGTCGGCGGAACGATCGGGGCCCGGCTCTTCCAGGGCGGCCACGAGGTGGTGCTGGTCGCCCGAGGCGCCCACTACGAGGCGCTGAAGAGCGGCGGCCTGCGGTTCATCACCCCCGACTCGGCCGAGGCCCTCGACGTCGAGACAGCTGACGGCCCCATCCCGGCACGCGACGACGACGTGCTGATCGTCGCGACCAAGTCGCAGGACACCGTCGCCGCGCTCGACCCGTGGCCCAGGCACCTGCCGGTGGTGTGCGCGCAGAACGGCGTGGACAACGAGCGGACCGTGCTGCGGAGATTCGATCGGGTTTACGGCATGTGCGTCTGGCTGCCCGCCGAGCACCTGGAGCCGGGCGTGGTGGCGGCGTACGGCTACCCGCACTCCGGCATGCTGCACGTCGGACGCTATCCACAGGGTGTGGACGACGTCGCCCAGCAGATCGTCACCGACCTCACCAAGAGCCGGTTCGTCGCCCTGGCCAGCCCCGACGTGATGCGCTGGAAGTACGCCAAGCTGCTCGGCAACCTCGGCAACGCGATCGACGCGCTCTGCTCCCGCCAGCCGGGCGCGCAGGCGGTCGCGGAACAGGTCAGGGCCGAGGGCGCCGCCGTGCTGAAGGAGGCGGGCATCGACTTCCCGACCCAGCAGGAGGAGCAGGAACTGCGCGGCAACCGGGTGGACCTGCGCCCGATCGAGGGGCTCGCCCGCGGCGGCGGCTCGTCCTGGCAGAGCCTGGCCAAGGGCAGCGGCTCCATCGAGGCCGACTACCTCAACGGCGAGATCGCGCTGCTCGGCCGCCGGCTCGGCATCCCCACCCCGGTGAACGACGTCCTCCAGCGCGAGGCCGACAGGTACGCCAAGCAGAAGCTGCCGCCGGGCTCGATGCCCGTGCAGGAGCTGGTGGCGCTCATCGACGAGCGTTCCGCAGCCGTATCCCGCTGAACTCCAGCGTGCTCGACGTCACCTCCAACCAGAACGGCCAGAGAGTGTCGAGCAGCCGCAGCTGGATCCCGGCCCGCTCGTGCAGCCCGACGAGGTCCTCGACCGGCTCGGGCGGGCCGAGCGGCTCCACGGGCACCTGCGAGACGAGCGCGTGCGGCGGGTCTCCGATCGGCGCGAAGTCGTCGGCGGGCAGCCTGTAGGCGTACAGGCGAACCTCCATGAGCGCCTTCAGCCAGCTGTACTCGATGGCGTGCACCCGCTCGCCGCAGCCCGCGCCGATGATGCGCTCGGCGTCGGAGTCGGTGGTGCGCGGCCCACGCCAGGCCATCACGCGGGGGCAGGCGCGCGGGAACCAGTAGTCGGGGCAGCGGTCCCAGCCGACCGCCCACACGTACGGCTCGGATCGTACGGAGGTCGGCGCGACGTGCGGGACGAACCGCTCGATGGTCGGGTCCTCGGAGAAGTGCAGTACCTGTCCAGGGTCGGGTCTCATGCTGGCCATGATGATCGATGCCGTGCCGGAAAGCCCGACGAAACAAGGGGTTCCGCCATATCCGGCCGCGCCCACCGACCGGCTCGTGGTCGGTGGCGTCGAGGACGCCGGGCACTGGCGTAACGGCGCGAGGGCGGGCGTGTCCTCGCGCCAAGGCGTGAACCACCCGAATCTCCGCATTGAGGGGTGTAATCTGCGAGGCGCTCTCACCTTGCCCCGGAGGTCGCATGCCCCCCACGCGTGGCCGTCCCATCGCGTTGAAGCTCCTCATCCTGCTGACCGTGCCACTGCTCTCGCTCGTCGGCCTCTGGGTGTTCGCGGCCGTACTCACCGGCGGTGACGGGCTGCGCCTGCTCCAGATCAACGAGCTGGTCAGGAACCTGGCGAACCCGTCCGAACAGATGAACGTGCACCTCCAGACCGAGCGGCTGGCCTCGGTCGAGTTCATGATCGGCAAGCGGAGCGCCGGAAGCCTGGCAAAGCAGCGCGCCCTCACCGACTCCACGATCGGGACCTTCCGTAAGCTGGCGCGCGATCAGCCGGACATCTCGCCCGAGATGGCCGCCCAGCTCACCCAGCTGAACGACCGGCTCGACCGGCTCCCCAAGATCCGGCGACAGGTCGACGGCCGCACCTCGACCCCGCTCTCCGTGATCGACGGCTTCAGCGAGATCGTGGACGCGTCCTTCCGCATGCACGACACGATGATCCTCGTCCCCGACATGGCGCTCTACCGGCAGGCGCGAGCGGTCTCCGCCCTCGGTGAGGCCAAGGACATCCTGTCGCGCGAGCAGTCGGTCATCGCGGTGGTCCTGTCCAGAGGCAGGGTGATCAAGGGCGAGCGCGAGGCGTTCACCGGCATGGTCGCCACCCGGCGCCTGCTCTACACGCAGGCGCTCTCCCACCTCGACGCCGGGCTGCGCGGGCCGTACCAGAAGCTCGTCGGCTCGCCCGTCTACCGCGAGTTCGAGGAGGCCGAGGACGCGATCAGAGGCCAGGCCGTCCTGAACGGGCTGCCCGCCACGGCGGCCACCTGGCCCATCGACGCGAACAACCTGTGGACGGTCGTCGACCTCAACCAGTTCAAGGCCGTCCAGGAGATCGTCCGCCGGGTCACGCCCGCCGCCAACGGCATCCTCGTCAAGATCGGTGTGGCGGGCGGCGCCGGGCTGCTCGCCGTGGCCGCCTCACTCATGCTCTCCTTCCGCTTCCGCCGGAGGCTCGTACGCGAGCTCGCCGGCCTTCGCGACGCCGCCACCGAACTGGCCGAGGTGCGGCTGGCGGGGCTCGTCCAGCGGCTGCGCGGCAACCCCACGGGGCCCGTGGAGCTGGCGCCGCTCACGGTGAAGGCCGAGACCGCCGAGGTCGCGGACATCGTGCAGGCGTTCAACACCGTCCAGTCCACGGCTGTGGACGCGGCCGTGAGCCAGGCGAAGCTGAGGCACGGCGTCAACCAGGTCTTCGTCAACCTGGCCCGGCGCAACCAGTCGCTCCTGCACCGCCAGCTGCTCCAGCTCGACAGCATGGAACGGCAGACCGAGGAGCCCGATGCGCTGGACGACCTGTTCAAGCTCGACCACCTCACCACCCGCATGCGCCGGCACGCCGAGAGTCTGATCATCCTGTCGGACCAGGCGCCGGGCCGCGGCTGGCGCAACCCGGTGCCCATCGTGGACGTGCTGCGCGCCGCCGTCGCCGAAGTGGAGGAGTACCAGCGGGTGGAGGTGCTGCAGACGCCGCCCCTGTCGCTGACGGGCGCCGCGGTCGCCGACGTCGCGCACCTGATGGCCGAGCTGATCGAGAACGCCACACTCTTCTCACCACCCAAGACCAGGGTGGACCTGCGAACCACGCAGACCCCGCACGGCCTCACCGTGGAGATCGAGGACCGCGGGCTCGGCCTGCCCCGGCCCGAACTCGACGAGCTCAACGCCCGGCTGGCCGAGATGCCGGAGTTCGACCTGGCGCAGAGCGACCGGCTCGGCCTGTTCGTGGTCAGCAGGCTCGCCGCCAGGCAGGGCATCCGGGTCAGGCTCGCGCCCTCGCCGTACGGGGGGCTGACGGCGAGCGTGATGCTGCCGTCCGCCATCCTGTCGGACCAGCCCGCCCTCGCCCACTGACCCCGTCCCCCAGGATCAGAGGCGTGAGCGGGGTCAGAGGCGGACGAACGGGTCGCTGAAGTGCGCGGTCGCCAGGACCGCGCGCTCGGCCCGCAGCCCGTCGAGCACCTCCACGCGCGTGGCGACCGCCTGCTCGGCGTCGTCGTCGTAGAGGTAGCGGACGCGCGGATCCGCCAGCTGCATGGGATGGAGCACCAGGTCGCCCGTCATGGCCAGCTCGCCGACCCTGGCGATCTGGTGACCGGGCGTGTGGCCGGGCGTCAACCGCACGTGGACGCCGGGCGACACCTCGGCCTCTCCTTCGACGGCCTGGAGCTGCCCCTTGATCGGGGTGACGATCTGCTCCAGCATCGCGCCGCGGGCGGTGTCCAGCTCGGCCTGCTGGAGCACGTAGCGGGCGTTCTCGAACAGCGGCCTGCCGTCGGCGACGGCCCCGCTCGCGTGGTCGCTGTGCAGGTGCGTGAGGATCACGGTGCCGACCTCGGCGGGCGTGACACCCGCGGCGGCCAGCTCACCGGCCAGGGTGCCCGGTACCGGCGCCCAGCTCGACGCGGGTGAGTCGGCGGCGCCGATGCCGGTGTCGACCAGCGTGACGCGGCCCGCCCGATCGCGGAGCAGGTAGCAGTGGAAGTGCAGGACCCACGGATCGTCCTGCGCGGCCGATCCGGGAAACAGCTCGGGGAGCGGGCGGCGGATGGCCTCGCCCATCGGCCCGACGGCGTCGCAGAGCGGTGTCACCTCGACGCCGGACACGGTCAACGGCTGGTGCGGCATCCGCCCAGACTATGCGGCGACGCGCTGGCGCGGAACGTACTCGTTCTCGACGTCGGCGGCGTAGACCGCGCGGCAGCAGTGGGCGCACCGGTAGATGATCGGGCCCTCGTCGAGCTCGTGGTGGCAGCGCGGGCAGCTGGTCTTGGTCTTCATCTCGTCCCCCTTGGAGTTCGTCCTTCTATGGAAGCCTCGTCGGATTGCAGAGGCCCTGCAGGTCGCTTGACAGGATGCCGCTGCGCCGATGGGCGAACCATGCCGTTCTGCACACCCGTCACAGGCATTCCGCGACAGCGGAGGTGGACATTGTTACGTCGGAGCCCCGATCGTCGCGGGCGAAGGCGCCAGAACCCCCCGGGAATAGCCCAAGCGGGCTAGGTGTTGTCTGGGTCAGAACGTGTGATACGTTCCGAGCAGCGTCGAGCTTCAGCTCCGCTCGCTTTCCCGCTTCGCCGCCCCGCCCGTTCTGTGGGCCCGGGCTCGCGTTCAACACCTGCCGAGCATCTTTTCGGCGTACCCCTGAGAGGGTTCATCATGTCTGTTCACACCATCCCCCAACCACGCACGTCCGCTCCCACCCGGCAGGTCAGCGGCCTGCTCGACGTCAGGGACAAGGGCGCGCACCTCCGCCTGCAGCACCTGCCCTGCCCGGACGACGTGCGGCTGCCGCCCGAGAGGGTCAAGCAGCTCGGCCTGCGCCCCGGTGACCAGGTGGTCGCCACCGTCGCCGGGAACAAGCTGGTCGGCGTCGAATCGGCCAACGGCTCCACCGAATGGCTGGACCGTCCGCACTTCACCGACCTGACCCCCGTCCACCCGACGGAACGGCTGTGCATCGAGACCGAGTCGCTCAGCACCCGCGTCATCGACCTGTTCGCGCCCATCGGCAAGGGGCAGCGCGGGCTCATCGTCGCGCCGCCCAAGGCCGGCAAGACCATGGTCCTGCAGGCGCTGGCGGCGGCCATCGCCCGCAACCATCCCGAAGTCCACCTGATGGTGCTGCTCGTCGGCGAGCGGCCAGAAGAGGTCACCGAGATGCGCGCGTCCATCCAGGGCGAGATCTTCTCCTCGACCTTCGACCATCCCGACCGCGACCACACCGCCGTCGCCGAGCTCGCCATCGAACGGGCCAAGCGCCTCGTCGAGGGCGGACACGACGTCGTCCTGCTGCTCGACTCGCTGACCCGGCTCGGCCGGGCCTACAACAACCAGGCGCGCGGGGGCGGACGCGTCCTCACCGGCGGGCTCGACGCCACCGCCCTCTACCCGCCCAAGCGCTTCTTCGGCGCGGCACGCAACGTGCTCGACGGCGGCTCGCTCACCATCCTCGCCACCGCGCTGGTCGACACCGGCTCCCGCATGGACAACAGCCTGTACGAGGAGTTCAAGGGCACCGGCAACATGGAACTCCACCTGACCCGCGACCTCGCGGAACGCCGCCTGTTCCCGGCGGTGGACCTGGAGGCGTCCGGCACGCGCCGCGAGGAGATCCTGCTCCCGTCCGGCGAGCAGCAGGTGGTCTGGCGCCTGCGCCGCATGCTCGGCGCCCTCGACAAGCAGCAGGGGCTGGAGTTGCTCGTTGGCAAGCTCCGCGAAACCCCCACCAACGCCGCCTTCCTCCACACCGCCGCCTCGTCGTAACCCGACCTCGCGCAGTCACACCGCTTCCCACAGCGATCGACGCACCCGCCGCACGTGGCTGAGGACCTCCAGGAACACGACCTCTGACCGGTACGTGGCCGGTCGCCGTGACGCTCGCGCCCGGCACGAGGCACTTCCCCGCCCGGGGCGACAATGTCCTCATGCTTGCCGACATCATCGAATACCTGGCCTGTCCGGTGTGCCGCGCCGAACTGCGGCTCGACGGCGCGACCCTGAGGTGCGCCCAAGGTCACGGCTTCGACGTCGCCAAGCAGGGCTACGTCAGCCTGCTCACCGGCTCGCGCCCCCCGGGCACCGCCGACACGGCGGACATGGTCGCCGCCCGCGCCGCCTTCCTGGACGCCGGCCGCTACGCCCCTCTCGCCGCCGCCCTGGCCGAGACGGTCCGCGACCTCATCCCAGGCCACACACACCGGGGGTTGTCCGGTCGGATCGGCGGAAGACCGGACAGCGGCCGGGTGGAGGCGTACCGTAAGCCGGTGGTCGTCGATGCCGGGGCCGGCACCGGCTACTACCTTGCGAATGTCCTCAAAGCGGTGGATCCCGGCGTCGGATTGGCGTTCGATGTGTCCAAGCACGCCGTTCGGCGAGCGGCTCGGGCGCACCCTCGGGCTGGTGCGTTCGTGGCGGACGTGTGGCGGCCGCTGCCGATCCAGGACGAGGTGGCCGATGTGGTGATCGACGTGTTCGCGCCCAGGAACGGGCCGGAGTTCGCGCGGATCCTGCGTCCTGGTGGGGCCGTCGTCGTCGTCACCCCCGCGCCCGCGCACCTGAGCCCGCTGGTCGAGCGGCTCGGCCTGCTCACCGTGGACGAGGAGAAGGAACGTCGGGTGGCACGCAGCCTGGCCGGCTTCACCGAGGTGGCGCGGCAGGTGGTCGAGTTCGACCTGGAGCTCGACCGTCACGGCATCGCCGAGGTGGTGAAAATGGGCCCGAGCGCGTGGCACACTGAGGCGGCCAAGCTGGAAGAGCAAATCGCTGGATATATCGCACAAGAGGATCGAAACGACGAGAATGGCGTAACGCATCGCGAGAAAGTGAAAGCGGCGCTTCACCTGTCTATCTTCGAGACATCGCCGCGTTCAAGAGCCGTTCCTTGACGGGCCTCTGGGACTCGTGTTACTGATGGGGCTTTTAGTCCGAAATTCCCCCACATTCCCTGAGTATTCTCGCGGCGCAGGCGCAATACTGGACGGCAACCAACGCCCTGAGGCGGGTAATCAGAGGGAGGGGGGCACCGGATGAAGGCCGAGGAACGCTGGCAAGCCAGGTTCCGGGCGTCGCGTATGACGCTGCCGTCCTGGTCACGCCAGGCTCCGAGCCGCTCGATCTACCGTTCCAACGCCAGCGGCACCTGGGAGGTCTACGCCTGGGACCGCGGCACCGGCGTCACCCGTCAGGTCACCGACAGACCGAAGGGCACCGCGCACGCCGCCATCGACCCCACCGGCCAGTGGATCTACTGGTTCGCCGACACCGAGGGCGACGAGTTCGGCGTCTGGTGGCGTCAGCCGTTCACGGGCGGCCCGGACGAACTCGCCGCCCCCGACCTGCCCGCCGGCCAGCCGGGCGGCATCGCGCTCTCCGCGACCGGCCTGGCCGCGATCAGCCTCGCCAGCGGGGGCTCGTTCCGCATCCACCTGGCGCGCGCCGGCGAGGACTCCCACCTGCTCTACGAGCACGCGGAGGCCGCCTGGGTCGCCGACATGTCCCTCGACGGCTCGTTAATCGCGATAAATCACGGCGAATACGGCGACTTCCGGCATCCGGCGCTCAGGGTCGTCCGCCAGTGCGGTGACGTGGTCGGCGAGCTGTACGACGGGCCCGGGAAGGGCGTGATCGGCCTCAGCTTCGCCCCGGTCCTCGGCGACCGCCGCCTGCTGGCCCTGCACGAGCGCCGCCAGCGCCACGAGCCGCTGGTCTGGGACGCGGTCACCGGCGAGCAGCGCGAGATCTGGCTGAAGGACTCCGGCGACCTGGCCGCCGAGTGGTACCACGACGGCCGCGGCCTGCTGCTGCTCCGCGACAACCGGGCGCGCAGCTACCTGCACCGCTACGACCTCGCGGGCGGCGGCCTGACCCTGATCGACACCCCGCACGGCGTGATCGAGGAGGCGGCGCCGCGCCCCAGCGGTGCGGTCGAGTACTCCTGGTCCAGCGCCTCCCGCCCGCCGGTGATCCGTTCCAGCAACGGCCAGGTGGTGATGAACGCCGGCGGCCCGCCCGCGCCGCCCAGCGTGCCCGTCGAGGACCTGGACGTCGACGGCCCCGGCGGGCGCATCCACGCGCTCGTCTCCAGGCCGGAGCACGGCGCGGCCCCCTACCCCACGGTCTTCGTCCTGCACGGCGGCCCCACCGCCCACGACCGCGACTCCTTCTCCCCCGAGGCGGCGGCCTGGGTCGACGCGGGCTACGCGGTGGTGCGGGTCAACTACCGGGGCTCGACCGGGTACGGCTCGGCCTGGCGCGACGCGCTGCACGGCGACGTGGGCCGCATCGAGCTGGCCGACGTCGCGGCCGTGCGCGCGTGGGTGGTGGAGCGCGGCATCGCCGACCCCACCAGGACTTTGCTGAGCGGCACCGCCTGGGGCGGCTACCTCACGCTGCTCGGGCTCGGCACCCAGCCGGACCTCTGGGCGGCCGGCATCGCGGCGGTGCCGATCGCCTGCCACCAGACGTCCTACGAGGACGAGGCCGAGAGCCTGCGCGCCTACCATCGGGCGCTGTTCGGCGGCTCACCCGACGAGCAGCCGGAGCGGTATGCGGCCAGTTCCCCGATCACCTACGTGGACCAGGTCAAGGCCCCGGTCCTGATTCTCGCCGGAGAGAACGACACGCGCTGCCCGCTACGCCAGATCGAAAAATACGTAGCGAAACTGGCCGAACACGGACGCGATCACGAGGTGTATACGTACGACGCCGTTCACGGTTCACTGGTCGTCGCCGAGCGAATCGCTCAAATAGCGCTTCAGCTCGATTTCGCCCGTAAACACGTCAATGTCCACTAGAGAATGACATTTCATCAGTAAGTGCCCGAAATCAGCCGTCGATCCAGCGGACCAGGCGGTCGAGTGGGAGACGTCCGGAGGGGATCGCCGACCTGCCCGGTGGCGTGGGGGCCGGATATCCGAGGGAGATGGCCGTACGCACCTTCCACGGGGCCTCGACGTCGACCATCCGGGCGGCCCGCTCGGCGTTGTAGGCGGGGAAGAACGAGGCCGGGCAGGTGCCCATACCCAGACCGTGTGCCGCGAGCATGAGGCTCTGGGCGGCCCTGCCCGCGTCGAACTCCGCGTCCTCGCCCCCGGTCTCCTGGTTCACCGCGAGCAGGACGACCACCGGAGCGGCGGCCAGATGAGCCGCGTAGGCTCCCAGCAGGCTCAACGCCTTCTGCAGGCCGCGGTCCCTGACGACGACGAACCGCCACGGCTGACGGTTGCGCGCCGACCCCGTCCATCGGGCCGCCTCCAGCACCCGCACGATCTCGCTCGTCGGCACCGGTGTGTCGGCGAACCACCGCGTGGCCCGCAGCGAGGCCACCTCAGCCCGTAGCGTCTCTCCCATGCCTGCCTCCCCCCGAACCCGTCACCTGCCCGAGATTCTCCCAGCCCACGCCGCGAGAGTTCGTTCAGCGGGCGCGGAGGACCAGGATCGCCAGGTCGTCGGCGCTCGGCTCGGCGGCGAACTCCGCCGCGCCCCTGCGGATGCGCTCGGCGACGGCCCTGGCCGACAGCCCCGCGCACTCGGCGAGCAGCTTGGCGAGGCCGCCGTCGTCGTCGAGCAGGCGCCCGCCCGAGCGGCGTTCCGTCACCCCGTCGGTGACCGCGAGCAGCACGTCACCGTGGTCGAGATGGATGGTGTCGGCCTCGAACACCACCTCGTGGAAGACGCCGAGCAGCGACTGCGGGGTGGTCACCGTCTCCACGGCGCCGTTCGGCTTGAGCCGCAGCGCCTCGGGATGCCCGGCCGACACCATGCGTACCTCCAGGCCCGACCCGACCGGGGTGATGTCGCCGTGGAGCAGCGTGAGGAACCTGGCCCGCTCGCCCTCTTCGAGGATCGCCTGGTTGAGCCGGCCGAGGACGGCGGCCACGCCGTACCCCTCGCGGGCGAGCAGCCGCAGCGTGTGGCGGGCCAGGCCGGTCACCGCCGCGGCCTCGGGGCCGGTTCCGCACACGTCGCCGATGGCGAAGCGCCACGAGTCGTCGCCCGCCTTGAACAGGTCGTAGAAGTCGCCGCCGACCTCGTTGACCTCGCCCGCGGGCTCGTACACGACGCCGTAGTCGAGCCCCGGCACCTCGGGCTCGTTGGGCGGCAGCAGACTGCGCTGCAGGGCGCGGTTGGCGGCGGCCTGCTGGGCGTAGACGCGGGCGTTGTCCATGGCCAGCGCCGCACGCCTGCCGATGTCCTCGGCGAACTGGATGACCTCGTCGGCAAAGCGGTCGGACCTGCCCAGGCACATCATGCCGAGGCTGCGCCCGCGCGCCGTCAGCGGCACTGCGAGCACCTGGGAGTCGGCGAGCTGGATGGCGGAGGTGACCCTGGAGTCGACGGACGACACGTCCACCTCGGCCAGTTCCTCGCGCAGCCCGTCGATCCTGGCCTCGTCGGCGTGCCAGAGGTAGGCCAGCCGCGCCGGGCCGGCCACGCTGTCGGAGGTGTAGACGGCGCACCAGCTCGACAGCCTGGGCACCACGATCTGGGCGATGATGGCGGGCACCATGCCGGGGTCGAGCGTGCCGGCCAGCAGGTCGCTCGCGTCGGCGAGGAAACCCAGCCAGTGGGGGCCACGAGACCCCTCCTCCAGCCACTCGGACGTCATCCGATCGCCAGAGCCGGGTAGCGTGAGTCTTGCCCAATGGACACGGGAATCGCCCGCAAAGGTGATTCCCCACTCCTCGACCCCCACGGACGGAGCTTTCGGATCCCCCTGCGCCGCCATGCGCTGCCGCAGCTCAACCTGCACGGCATCGCCAAAGTGCTTCCAGATGACTTCGAACGGCTCGTCGACGGCCTGTTGGGCCAGATCACCCGCCACCTGCTCGGCGGCGTGGAGCATGCCGCCCGCGGCCCACGCGGTCATCACCTCGCGCGTGAACCTCATCGCAGCCGGCACAGCGGTCTCGCCCGGCGCGAAGGTCGCAGCGAGCACCGCATGGGGAGATGCAGTCATCCCACCGTGCCTACCACACTTCGCGCTGACTTGGGGTAAATCCAAGGACAGGACTACGAGCTACTCATCGTGACAGACTTGAATCACTCCCGGAGGGATGCCGGGGGTGAAGGAGGCCCCATGACACCGGCCAAGGCCGCGTCGAGTCCTGAGGAGAGGACCTACACCGAGTCGGATCTCGTCCCGATTCTGGAGACGCTGTTCTCGTGGCGCGACGGAGACTTCCGGCGCCGTGTCCCGCACGCGCCCGCGGGAATCCTGAGCGAGGTGCGGCTGCTGCTCAACGAGGTGGCTGATCGTCGGGAACATCTGGCGAACGAGCTCGTACGGGTGCGCAAGGAAGTCGTCAAGGAAGGCCGCTTCGGCGAGCGCCTGACCCCTGGGCCGGGGGTCGGCGCGTGGGCCGAGAGCGTCGAGTCCGTCAACATGCTGATCGACGCGCTGGTGAGCCCGGTGAGCGGCGCCGCCGACGTGATCGACGCCGTGGCCAAGGGCGACCTGTCGCGCCGGATCGACCTCGACCGCTCGGCGCGCGGCGAGGTGCGCCGCCTGGGCAAGGCCATCAACGGCATGGTCGACCAGCTCGCCCTGTTCAACTCCGAGGTGACCAGGGTGGCCCGCGAGGCGGGCACCGAGGGCCGGCTGGGCGGCGGCGCCAACCTGCGCGGGATGTCCGGCAGCTGGCGCGACCTCACCGAGGCCGTCAACACCATGTCGTCGCGCGTGGCCGCGCAGGTGCGCGACATCGCGGTCGTGACCACCGCGGTGGCCAAGGGCGACCTGAGCCGCAAGGTCACCGTCGACGCCGTCGGCGAGATGTTCGAGCTGAAGAACACCGTCAACACGATGGTCGACCAGCTGTCCGGCTTCGCCGAGGAGGTCACCCGCGTCGCCCGCGAGGTCGGCACCGAGGGGCAGCTGGGCGGCCAGGCCCAGGTGACGGGCGTGTCGGGCGTCTGGAAGGACCTGACCGACAACGTCAACTTCATGGCGAACAACCTGACCTCGCAGGTGCGCAGCATCGCGACGGTGGCGACCGCGGTGGCGCAGGGCAACCTGTCGAAGAAGATCACTGTCGACGCCGAGGGTGAGATCCTGCAGCTCAAGGACACCCTGAACACCATGGTCGACCAGCTGTCGTCCTTCGCCGACGAGGTCACCCGCGTCGCCCGCGAGGTGGGCACCGAGGGCAAGCTGGGCGGCCGGGCCGAGGTGAAGGGCGTGTCGGGCGTCTGGAAGGACCTCACCGACAACGTCAACTCCATGGCCAACAACCTCACCTACCAGGTGCGCAACATCGCCCAGGTGACGACGGCCGTGGCCAACGGCGACCTCACCCGCAAGATCGACGTCGACGCCCAGGGCGAGATCCTCGAACTCAAGTCGACCATGAACACGATGGTCGAGCAGCTGTCGTCGTTCGCGTCCGAGGTGACCCGAGTCGCCCGCGAGGTCGGCACCGAGGGGCAGCTGGGCGGCCAGGCGCAGGTCCGCGGCGTCTCCGGGGTCTGGAAGGACCTCACCGACAACGTCAACTCCATGGCCAACAACCTGACCTCCCAGGTGCGGCAGATCGCGGCGGTCTCGTCCGCGGTGGCGCAGGGCAACCTGTCGAAGAAGATCACTGTCGACGCCCAGGGTGAGATCCTCCAGCTCAAGGACACCCTGAACACCATGGTCGACCAGCTGTCGTCCTTCGCCGACGAGGTCACCCGCGTCGCCCGCGAGGTCGGCACCGAGGGGCAGCTGGGCGGCCAGGCCAGAGTGCAGGGCGTGTCAGGTGTCTGGAAGGACCTCACCGACAACGTCAACTCCATGGCCAACAACCTGACCTCCCAGGTGCGCAACATCGCCGAGGTGACCACCGCGGTCGCCAACGGCGACCTCACCCGCAAGATCGACGTCGACGCCCAGGGCGAGATCCTGGCCCTGAAGACCACCATCAACCGGATGGTCGACCAGCTGTCGTCGTTCGCGTCCGAGGTGACCCGAGTCGCCCGCGAGGTCGGCTCGGAGGGCCAGCTCGGCGGCCAGGCCCGGGTCGAGGGCGTCGAGGGCACCTGGAAGCGGCTCACCGAGAGCGTCAACGAGCTGGCCGGGAACCTGACCACGCAGGTCCGCGCGATCGCGACCGTCACCAGCGCCGTGGCGCGCGGCGACATGACCCGCTCCATCGCCGTCGAGGCGCAGGGCGAGCTGGCGGAGCTGAAGGACAACATCAACTCGATGGTGGCCAACCTCCGCGAGACCACCCAGGCCAACCAGGAGCAGGACTGGCTGAAGTCCAACCTGGCCCGCATCTCACGGCTCATGCAGGGCCACCGCGACCTGTTCGAGGTGGCCAAGCTGACCATGAGCGAGCTGACCCCGCTGGTGTCGGCCCGCTACGGCGCGTTCTACGGCGTCGATCCCGAGGGCGATCACGAGCTGCTGCTGATCGGCGGCTACGGGGTGCGTCCCGACCGGGGGCCGCGCCAGCGCTTCGCGGTCGGCGAGGGCATCGTCGGCCAGGCCGCGGCCGAGGGCCGGCACATCATCCTCGACGACGTGCCGCCGCAGTTCATCACCATCGACAGCGGGCTCAGCCAGTCCACGCCCGCGCAGATCGTGGTGCTGCCGATCCTGTTCGAGAACCGCGTGCTGGGCGTGCTGGAGCTGGCCTCCTTCACCCCGTTCGGGGAGGTGCACCTCGACTTCCTGACGCAGCTCGTCGAGACCATCGGCGTCACGATGAACACGATCATCGCCAACTCCCGCACCGAAGACCTGCTGACGGAGTCGCAGCGGCTCACCCGCGAGCTGCAGGAGCGCTCCGACGAGCTGCAGCGCCAGCAGGAGGAGCTGCGCAGGTCCAACGCCGAACTGGAGGACAAGGCGGCGCTGCTCGCCAAGCAGAACCGGGCGATCGAGATCCAGAACTTCCAGATCGAGCAGGCCCGCCGCACGCTTGAGGAGCGCGCGGAGCAGCTCGCGGTCTCGTCCCGCTACAAGTCCGAGTTCCTCGCCAACATGTCGCACGAGCTGCGCACGCCGCTCAACAGTCTGCTCGTGCTGGCCAAGCTGCTGACCGAGAACGCCGAGGGCAACCTGACCTCGCAGCAGGTCGAGTTCGCCCGGACGATCCACGGCGCGGGTTCCGCGCTGCTCCAGCTGATCAACGACATGCTCGACCTGTCGAAGGTCGAGGCGGGCCGGATGGACATCCACCCGATCCAGGTGTCGCTGCCGAAGATGGTCGACCTGCTGGAGGCCGCGTTCTCGCCGCTCGCCGCCGACAAGGGGCTGGCGTTCACGGTGGACGTCGACACGGACGTGCCGCAGGAGCTGCGGGCCGACGAGCAGCGCCTCCAGCAGGTGCTGCGCAACCTGCTCTCCAACGCGGTGAAGTTCACCCCGAAGGGCGAGGTGAAGCTGCGGGTCGCACCCGCCCCCGCGGGGGTCGACTTCGACGACGACACCCTGCACAACTCCCACGACCTGCTCGCCTTCCAGGTCATCGACACCGGCATCGGCATCGCGCCCGACAAGCGCGAGGTCATCTTCGAGGCGTTCAGGCAGGCCGACGGCACGACCAGCCGCAAGTACGGCGGCACCGGGCTGGGCCTGTCGATCTGCCGCGAGATCGCCAGGCTGCTCGGCGGCGAGATCCACGTCGAGAGCGAGCTGGGCCAGGGCAGCACGTTCACCCTGTACCTGCCGGCCTCGTACTCGGGCCCGCTGGTGGCGACCGACGGCGGCGCCGCCCGCAGGCAGCTCATCGCCGTGCCCGTCGAGGAGCCGCCGGCCCCCGAGCCGATGCCGCTCGATCACCTGCCGCTGCCCGAGCTCATCGACGCGCCCGTCGAGGGCAGTCACTGGCAGGGCGACGACCCGCTCAGCGGAGCGAAGATCCTCATCGTCGACGACGACATCCGCAACGTGTTCGCGCTGACCAGCGTGCTGGAACGGCACGGCTCGACGGTCGTCTACGCCGAGAACGGGCGGGAGGGGATCGAGCAGCTCGAACGGAACGAGGATGTCGGGCTCGTCCTGATGGATATCATGATGCCGGAGATGGACGGGTGGGCCACGACGTCCGCCATCCGGCGCATGCCGCAGTTCGCGGATCTGCCGATCATCGCGTTGACCGCTAAGGTCATGCGGGGCGATCGTGAGAAGAGCATCGCCTCGGGCGCGTCCGACTACGTGCCCAAGCCGGTCGACGTGGACCGCCTGCTCGAACGACTGCGCGGTTGGCTCAGCCGTGGGCGTGGGGCCACGACGGATTCAGCCGAAGGGTCGTGATCGATGGCGGAGCGAGCGAAGATCCTCCTGGTCGATGACCGGGAGGAGAACCTGATCGCACTCGAGGCCATCCTCAGCTCACTCGACCTGGTGCCGGTGCGCGCCAGATCGGGCGAGGAGGCGCTCAAGGCGCTGCTCAACACCGAGTTCGCGCTCATCCTGCTCGACGTGCGCATGCCCGGCATGGACGGGTTCGAGACAGCTGCCCATATCAAGCGACGCGAGCGCACCAGGAACATCCCGATCATCTTCCTGACGGTCGTCGACAGCGCTCCCGACTACGCCTTCCGCAGCTACGCGGCGGGTGCGGTCGACTACCTCACGAAACCGTTCGATCCCTGGGTGCTGCGGGCGAAGGTGTCGGTCTTCGCCGAGCTTTACAACATGAACAAGCGCCTGGCCGAGCAGGCGTCGCTGCTGCGCGACAAGGTCAGCGGCGAGCTGCCGCCGGGCGCGGGCGACCACGCCGCGGTCTTGCCGGAGCTGACGCGCAGGCTGTCGGCGGTGGAGGAAGAGCTGGCGCGGGTGCGCGAGCTCGTCCGCAAGACGCAGGATCCCGGCCTGGCGGGGCCGGTGGCCGACCTGGCCGAGCGGATCGCCCGCCTCCGCTCGGGATTCGACGCGCTGTCCTGAGTTGACTTCCTCCTCCTCCTAACGGAGGGGGAGTCCCACCCTCGCGGGTGAGGTTTCCTGCTTCGCAGCCGACCGCATCCGGGAGGGCCCGGTATGTCTCATGTCAGCTCCACAGGCGGGCACCGCTTGACCAGCGGCCAGAATGTTCTTGGCAGCGTTGATGTCCCGGTCGTGCCGGGTGCCGCAGGACGGGCATTGCCACGTGCGGGTGTTGAGCGAGAGTTCGGCGAGCAGGTGCCCGCACGCCGAGCAGGTCTTGCTGGAGGGGTACCAGCGGTCGATCACGATCAGGTGCCACCCGTGCCTGGCGGTCTTGTACTGCAGTTGGCGCCGGAACTCGCCCCATCCGCAGTCGGAGATGACCCGCGCCAGGCGGCGGCACCGCCGAGCCGGCGGCCGGGGCCTGTCCGGGGTCGCCGGCGGTCCCGCCAGCGGCCATGTCGGTTGCCTCGTCGGCGGCCTCGACGGCGAGAGAGGCGTGCCAGCGGCCGTCGAGGTCGCGGGAGATGCTCACCGTCGTCGGGTTCAGCGTGGCGGGGTCCACCTCGGGCCAGGACCACACGAACTCGACAGGCGCGTCCATCTTGGCCAGGAACAGCCATCCGTTCTTCCAGCGGAACGCCGAGCGGGTGTAGGTCGCCGACTGCTTGCCGTGGCGGGACTTGAACCGGGGGTAGCGGGCGCGTGCGGCGAAGAAGTTCACGAACGCCGTGTACTGGTGGCGCAACGTCTGCTGCAACGGCACGGAGGAGACGTCGAGCAGGAACCCGAACTCAGGGTCACGCTTCAGCTCGGTCAGGTACCGGTCGCTCTGCGCGTAGGACGTCGTGACCCCGTCGGCGTGATAGCGGTTCTGCCGCCACGCCAGCGTCTTGTTCCACACCAGGCGTACGCAGCCGAACGTGCGGTTCAGCACCGCCGCTTGTTCGGGGGTGGGGTAGACCCGCACCTTGTACGCCGTACGCATGTTCGTATGTTGCCGCAGCACGGAAAGATCCGTCAGCGAAAGGGAGAAGGTGAGGTTATGTGTGCTTCGCGCCCTGGGTTGTCCCGGCTCCGCCGGGCCCCCCTTGCGGGGCCGGAGTCCGCCCGGCCCTGAAGGACCGGGCTTCCTCCGGAGGTCATGGTAAAAACCGCGAACAACCTCCGTTAAGAGGGTGAATTATCCGTATTTCTGGTGCCTAGAGTCGGAGTGATCCGGCGCTAGGAGGCCGACATGGTATTCGAGCATGCCTTCCTTCGGGAGCTCGTCGCGCTGAAGGACGAGGTCGGCGTGGTGTCGTTGTACGTCACCGCCGACCCTCGGGAGGAGACGGCCATCAGGCCCGTCTGGGAGATCCAGCTTCGCAACGAGCTGGTGGCCATGCGGGAGCAGGTGTCCGAGTGGCCGGAGAGGGATCGGCGCATGGCCGTCCTCGGCCATCTCGACAAGCTGGAGCCGTACGTCCTGGAGCTGGTGAACCCCGCCGCGTCCGGGATCGGGCGGGTGCTCGTCTCGCCGGTGAGCGACGACGACGTGCGGATGACCACGTTGCAGGTGCCTGTCGGCACCTGCGCGGTGCTGGAGTCGACCGCGTACGTACGGCCGCTCGTCACCGCGATGGCCACCGGCGCGCCCGCCGGGATCGCGCTGATCTCCCGCGACGGCGTGCGGCTGATCGACCACAGGTACGGCCTCGCCGAGGACGTCTACCAGTCGGTCTTCACCCTCGACACCGGCGACTGGCGGAAGATGCGCGGGCCCGCCTCCCCGAGCGCGGCGCGGCAGTCGTCGGTCCTGTTCGACAAGTTCCAGCGCCGCGTGGACGTGAACCTCCAGCGCTACCTGCACGCGATCGCACCACAGATCGGCAGCCGGATGGGACGGCTGCGCTGGACGGACCTGCTGCTGGTCGGCGACCCGAAGCTGACGGAGACGGTGGCGGCGGCGCTGCGCCCCCTGGCGGTCATCCAGGCCGACACGATCATCCCGCCGTCGCTGCACGCGCCCGACGTGGTCAAACACGTCTCCGGCACGCTGGCCGAGGTACGGGCGCGCCGCGACGCCGCGCTGGTCAGCCAGGTCAAGGACGCCGCGTTCTCCGGAGGCCACGGCGCGCTGGGGCTCGGGCAGACGCTGGCGCTGCTGAACGAGGGCCGGGTGGACGACCTGCTGCTCGACGAGAACGGGCGGTGGCACGGCGGGCGCGGGCCCGACGGCTTCCTCTACCCCGCCGGGCAGGTGCCGCCGGGCGTGCAGGCGGTGGAGGAGCCGGACCTGGGCGAGCGGATGATCGAGCGAGCGCTGGAGAGCGGCGCCCAGGTCACCATCCTCACCGCGCAGGCCGCGGCCGAGCTGGCGGACCACGACGGCGTGGCCGCGCACCTGCGCTGGTGAACCGGGGTCAGCGGTCGACCGGCGCGAGCTCATGACCGGGGTCAGCGGTCGACCGGCGCGAGCGAGCCGCCTGAACCCGCGTCGGCGGGCACTCGAACGAACCGGCCGGCGTCGGGCGGGCTAGTGTCTGGCGCGCTCCAAGGCGTCCCAGAAGCCGCGGCGGAGCGCGTGACGCACCTCGTCGTGCAGCAGGAAGTCGATCGGCAGCGACGACCCCTGCAACAGCCTGGCCTCCAGGTCGGACGGCATGCGCGGCTTGCGCGCGAGCACCGCCTCCAGCCAGAGCGCGGGCGCGTCGCGGGCGACGGACTCGCCGAAGTCGTGCCCCTCCCTGTGCGCGGACTTGACCGCGTCGGCCAGCGTCGTGGCGCCCGCGGTGGCCGCGGGCGGCGGGACGGGCGCGGGCTGCGGCCCGGTGTAGGGGCCGAGCTGCGACGGCTGGTAACCGCCGGGGGGCGAGGAGAACTGGCCGGTCATCGGCGACTGCTGGACGGGCCCCGTCGCGGGCGCGGCAGGCGGCGGCGTGACGGGCTGCTCGGACGGGAACGTGTACGAGGGAAGCGCGGGCGGCGTGGCAGCCTGGCCCCGGCTCGGCGGCAGGCCACCAGCGGTGGGCTGGCTCTGCGGGGGCTGCTCGGCCGGGGGCGCGGCGTGGCTGCCGCTGCTCTTCTGCGGCGCGGGCGGCAGGGACGGCAGTGCGGGCGTGGGCGGCGGCGCGGACGATGGCGCGGGCGGCGGTGTGATCGACGGTGTGATCGGCGGTGTGATCGGCGGCGCCGACGGCTGCGAGGCGGGCGGCAGCGAGTGCGCGGCATGGCCGTTGCTCATCGGCTGGTGACCGCTCCCGGCCGGCTGATGCCCGTTGCCCAGCGAGTGGTGGCCGTTGCTGAGCGGCTGGTGCCCGTTGGACGCCTCGACGGCCCCGCTGACCAGGTTGACGTAGGGACGCAGGTGGTTCGCGCCGATCTCGATGAGATCGTCGCCCTCCTGCCTGAGCGTGCGGGAGACGGCCCAGCTGCCCTCGGTGGTGATGTGCACGACGGTCACCCTGATGCCGAGGTCCTGGGCGTCGCAGACGACCTGGGCGAGGTCCTCGTCGCCGCTGACCACCACGGCGTCGCAGATGGCGCTGTTGCGGGCCAGCGTCATCAGGTCGCGGTGCACCTGCGCATCGACGCCCTCGCGGCGGCCGGGGCGGATGCGGGAGAGCCTGAGCTTGAGGCCGGGGATGTCGGCCAGCGCGTCGTGCTCGGGGGTCCGGCGGCCCTCGACGGTGGCCTCGTACCAGTAGCAGCGCAGCAGCGGCAGGCCGGTGCGCTCGCGTGCCAGGTTGCTCATGAGCTGGAGCAACCCGGGATAGTCCCAGGAAACGGCCTCGCGATGGCGGGTCCCATGCACGGCCATCGCGCCGTCAGCCAGCAGATAGCCAGCGTCCACGAACAGCGCGCAGCGATCCACTGACACCGCCCCTTTCTTGGGTGGCCCCGAGCTTGCCGGCCCTGCACCGTCAGAGACCGGACTCCAGCGGCCCTCTCTCAGGGTAATGAAGACCGGTGATCGTGCGAGGGTTAATCCCGACGATTCGCCCCGCGCACGACGTTACGCCAGCACAGCTACGCAGACCGTACCAGTTTGTCCTGTTATGGGTTACGAGCGTGCGGGGACACTCACCGCGGCGACACCGAACAGCACGACGTCGTCCTCGGTGGTGATCAGCAACCCCGGATCGGAGCCGAGCGGGGCGCCGAACGTGTCGACGTCCATGCCGAACGTCATCCCCCGCACGCCGTTGGCAGAGCCGTCGAAGACGTTCGCCGGGTCGCGTCCGCCGCTCGCCGGCGTGAGCGGCCCCGAGCCGAGCGAGACCGTGTCGCCGCCGAGGTCGGCGTCGCCCTCCCAGGTGACCAGCTCGACCCTGGCGGAGGACGCCGACGGGCTCAGCCCGTCGAGCGGGATCCGCGCCGTGCCCGCCTCGCCGCCCACCACTGTGGCCGCGTCGAGCACCACCGCCTGGCTGTACGGCAGGGCGGGGTCGGCCAGGATCACCACCAGGCTCCACCCGGCGTGCTGCGAGACCCCCGTCGCCATCGGCGGATCGGCCGCCCACCACGTGCCGGACCCGTGGGTGCTGCTGACGAGCCCGGTGACATCGGCGAACGCCTGGTAGGCGGGGCCCGAGGGCAGCGCCCGCGTCAGCACCTGAGTGGGCGTGATCGACAGGTATCTCTTGCGTCCGGGCGGCCTGAACTTGATCGGCCCGGCCGTCGCGACGCCGGCCGACCAGTAGAGCCCGGCCCACCCGATCCGGCTGCCCCGGGGCAGGTCGAGGGTGGCGCCGCTGGACGCGGTCGTGCTCGCCACCGTGTCCTGGTCGAGCGGGACCATCGGCCACTGGTCGTTGTCGCGCCTGTCGCCGACGCGCCTGCGCGCCTCGGCGCAGCCCTCGATCTCGTCCGGGCAGGTCAGCAGCGCGTTGCCGACCGCCTTGACCACCACCCTGCCCTCGGTGGCGAACCTGGCCGCCGCGCCGGTGGGCCGCACGCCCGCGACCGCCCGCGCCCTGATCCGCACCTGCCCGGACGCGACATGGACGGCGGGCGCCAGGCCCTCCGGCGCGTCGGCGGCGACCCGCACCCGCAGGAACGTCGCGGTGCTCCGGCCCGCCCCGAGCGGGCCTCTGACGCAGTTCGCCCCGTATCCGGCCGGACGGCATGACCAGCCGTCGGCCGCCCCGGCCCCGCCGGCGGGGGCGAAGCCCTGCCCCTGGCCGGCCGGCGGGCTCATCGTCACGCCGGGCGGCAGGTCGACCTTGGCCCGCAGGTCCTTGCTCGGCTGGCTGCCGGTGTTGCGCAGCCGCAGCCCGACGATGCCGGACTGGTCGCGTACGAGCGTGCCGAGCGCGTCGATCGTCGCACGCAGCCGCACCGCGCCCACGCTCTCGTGGACGGTGGGCGCCGGCTGGGGACGGACCAGCGTCGGCTCGTCCGGCGGCTCGGACGGCTCGGCCTGGAAGGAGGCGGCGAGCGGGACGTGCGCGGTCGGCTGCGGCACCGGCTCCTCGGTCAGGACCAGCAGGAACGCGGCCCCCACGGCCACCGTGGCCGTCAGCCCCCCGGCCACGGCCGCCAACTGCTGCCTCGACACCCGCCGCAGCAGAGAGCCAGCCGCCTCCCGCTGCGACCGGCCGAGCGGACGGTGAGCGCCTCTCACGCCCGACCGCAGCCGGCGGGCCGGGCCGCCCGCTCTCTGCCGCAGCCGGCCGAGCAGGCGCGGGGGGCCATCCGATCCTGGGCTGCCCAGCTCTGCCAGGTACCCGGCGAAGGCGGGGCCGACGACCAGGGGGCCCACGATGACGCGCAGCCCTCGGTCGATGTCCGTCAGCTCCAGAAGCACCGAGCGGCACTCGGCGCAGCCGCGCACGTGCTCGTCGACGGCGCGGGCCTCGCGCCTGGGCAAGCCGTCCCTGACGTGCACGCCCATCTTGCGGAGCACCGGGCGGCACTCCTGCCGCGGCGCCGCGCTCAGGCGCAGTTGCAGGCACGCCTGCCTGAGCCCCTCCCGCGCCCGGAAGACCAGCGCGGACACCCCGCCGGCTGACAGCCCGAGCAGCGGCGCGACCTCGGCGGGGGTGGCGCCCTCGACCTCGGTGTGCCAGAGCACCGCCCGCCACCGCTCGGGCAGCGTGCGGAACGCCCTGGCGACCGGGGACCTCTCCAGACCGACAAGTGCCGGGTCGACCAAGGGCACGCCGGGGTCGAACCGGCCGGACTCCCCGGCGGCCATGTGGGGGCTCTCCACCCGCGTCCGGTCGTAGACGGTGCGCCGGACCACGGTCAGCAGGTACGTACGGAAGCCCGACTCCGGCCCGCCTCCCCTGCCGACCAGGTCGAGGATCCTCGTGAACGCCTCGGCGACCACGTCCTCGACCTCGGCCTCGCCCCTGACGAGCTGCCTGGCCAGCGCCCGCGCGGCACCCGCGTGACGCTCGTGGAGCCGTTCGTACGCGGTGGCGTCGCCCTCACGTACCGCCTGGAGCAGATCCGCGTCGCCCCAGGGGATCTCAGCACTCATAGTGACCTCACGATTACCCGGTGTTGCATCACGGATTCCTTCCGCACCCAGCGCCATGACTAAACCCCGACCGTGGCTTTACGTATGGGAGGCGGTCCGGTGCGCACCTGGCGGCCCCATAGGCTGGGGACCATGACGGATCGCGACGACCTGCTGGCCGAGATCAAGAAGAAGGCCGTGGTGCACGGCAGGGTGGTGCTCTCCTCAGGTCAGGAGGCCGACTTCTATCTCGACCTGCGCAGGATCACCCTCGACGGCGCCGCGGCGCCCCTGGTCGGCAGGGTGATGCTCGACCTGACGGCCGATTTGGAGTACGACGCCGTGGGCGGGCTGACGCTGGGCGCCGACCCGGTGGCCAGCGCGATGATGCACGCCGCCGCGGCCAGGGGCCGCACGCTCGACGCGTTCGTGGTGCGCAAGGCGCAGAAGGCGCACGGCATGCAGCGCAGGATCGAGGGCCCCGAGGTGCGGGGGCGCCGGGTGCTCGCGGTCGAGGACACCTCGACGACCGGCACGTCCCCGCTGACGGCTGTCGAGGCGCTGCGCGAGGCGGGCGCCGAGGTGGTGGCGGTGGCGACGATCGTCGAGCGGGGTGCCGCGCCCCGGATGGCCGAGGAGGGCCTCGACTACCGCAGCGCCTTCACGCTCGACGACCTCGGGCTCTGAACGCCTCCCACAGCGGCACGCGCACCGGCGCCGTGAACGCCTCCTGAACCGGCACGCGCACGGGCGCTGTGAACGCCTCCCGAAGCGGCACGCGCAGCGGCGCTGTGAACGCCTCCCGCGGCCACGCGTTCACCGGCCTTTGACGGTGAACGCCTCCCGCGCGCCGGGCTTGCCCTGCGCGCGGAGCGTGCCGTTCTCGGTCACGCGGACGGTGCCCGCGTCGGCGAGCACCACGTCCAGTTCGGGCTCGAAGTAGCTGACCTCCTCACCCCTGCCCATGTCGCGGTACTGGAGGACGTCGCCGCCGGGCACTCTGACCGTGACGAGCGGGCAGGTGTCGGCGACGCACTCGATGCGCACCGTCGGCACCTGGGCGGCCGACGGAGGCGCGGCGGAGGCGCGCTGGTGCTCGGGCTGCGGCGCCCGCGTGCTGAGCGAGGCGAACAGCGCCCGCCCGCCGACGACCAGGAGCGCGGCGACCCCGGCGACCGCCAGGACGACGAGCGCGAGGCGGGCGAGACTCATCGGATCGGACCTGTGACGTCCCACACACCGGAGCGTACCCGTCGGTAGGCTCGCCTTCCCGATCTCTACGGAACGCGGTGGTGCTTGCCGGTCGGCGTCTGCGCCTGCTTGCCCGCCCGGCGGGTCTTGACGACCTCGACGATGATCGGGATCAGCGAGATGGCCACGATGAGGAAGACCCCGGGCAGGATGTACTTGTCGATCTGCTTGGGGTCGACCTGGCTGCCGAGGAAGTGGCCGATCAGCAGCATGCTCTCGACCCAGAGCA
This sequence comes from Nonomuraea sp. NPDC005983, assembly GCF_040614375.1. Classification (NCBI taxonomy): domain Bacteria; kingdom Bacillati; phylum Actinomycetota; class Actinomycetes; order Streptosporangiales; family Streptosporangiaceae; genus Nonomuraea; species Nonomuraea sp. NPDC005983. The sequence continues at coordinate 62,021 of NZ_JBEXUP010000001.1, read as the reverse complement.
CGCCGCCGACCACGTTCCACACGAAGAACCGGCGGGCCGGCATCTCCAGCACGCCCGCGACGGGGTTCAGGAAGGTGCGGACGATCGGCACGAACCGGGCGATGACCACCGCCCTGGCGGGGCCGAACTTCTCGAAGAAGTGCTCGGCCTTCTCCACGTACTCCTTCTTGAACAGCCGTGAGTCCGGCTTCTCGAAGAGCCTGCGCCCGACCTTCACCCCGATGAGATGGCCGAGCTGCGCACCCGCGATCGCGCACAGCGGCGTGCCGATGAGCAGCACGGGGAAGGACAGCGGCTCGATGCCGATCCCCTTCGCCGCCGCCGCGGAGCTGAAGATGCCCGCGGCCACGAGCAGCGAGTCACCGGGCAGGAAGAAGCCGATGAGCAGACCCGTCTCGGCGAAGATGATGGCCAGCACGCCGATCGTGGCGAACGCGCCGAGGATGGTGAGCCACCAGGTCGGGTCGAGGAGATTGGAAAGCCAGTCCACACAGGGAGCCTACCTGGAGCAGGGTATTCCGCGGTGAGGAGCGGCGGACGCGTTGTCACTACCACGCGGGGTACTAAGTCGGGATACTGAGCTCGCGACGGGGCTCGCGCGAAGCCGTACTTCCCAGGGAGATGAATCATGCCCATAGCGACTCCAGAGGTCTACGCCGAGATGCTCGACCGGGCCAAGGCCGGTGGATTCGCCTACCCGGCGATCAACGTGACCTCCTCTCAGACGTTGAACGCCGCGCTGCGCGGCTTCGCCGAAGCCGAGAGCGACGGCATCGTGCAGGTGTCCACCGGTGGCGCCGAGTTCCTGTCGGGCACCACGGTCAAGGACATGGTGATCGGCGCGAGCGCGCTGGCCGAGTACGCCAGGGTGGTGGCCGCCAAGTACCCGGTCACCGTGGCCCTGCACACCGACCACTGCCCGAAGGACAAGCTCGACGGCTACATGCGGCCGCTGATCGACATCTCCCTGGAGCGGGTGTCGAAGGGGCTCGACCCGCTCTTCCAGTCGCACATGTGGGACGGCTCCGCCGTGCCCCTCGAGGAGAACCTGGAGATCGCCCAGGAGCTCCTGGAGAAGTGCGCCCGCGCCAGGATCATCATGGAGGCGGAGATCGGCGTCGTCGGCGGCGAGGAGGACGGCGTCGTCGGCGAGATCAACGAGAAGCTCTACACGACACCCGAAGACGCGCTCGCCACGGCCGAGGCCCTCGGGCTCGGCGAGAGGGGCCGGTACCTGCTGGCCGCCACGTTCGGCAACGTCCACGGGGTGTACAAGCCGGGGCACGTGAAGCTACGGCCGAGCGTGCTGAAGGAGATCCAGGACGCGGTCGGCGCCAAGTACGGCAAGGACAAGCCGTTCGACCTGGTCTTCCACGGCGGCTCCGGCTCGGCGCTGGAGGAGATCCACGAGGCGATCTCGTACGGCGTGGTCAAGATGAACGTCGACACCGACACGCAGTACGCCTTCACCAGGCCCATCGCCGACCACATGTTCCGCAACTACGACGGCGTGCTCAAGGTCGACGGCGACGTCGGCAACAAGAAGACCTACGACCCGCGCTCGTACGGCAAGGCCGCCGAGACGGGGATGGCGGCCCGCATCGTCGAGGCGTGCCAGAACCTCAAGAGCGCCGGAACGAAGATCTCCTAGCCACTTTCGGTGCCCGGCGGGTATGACTTGTCCTATGGACAACCTTCTCGCCGGGCCGCCGCCGACCTACCTGCCGGATCTGCCCGAGGCCCGAGAGGCGCTCGAATCCGGCGCCAAGGCCGCTGACGTGGCCGCCCGCTTCCCTGCCCATCCAGCGGCGTGGGCGGCGCTCGCGGAGGAGTACTTCGCGAAGGGGCACGCCGTCACCTCCTACGCCTTCGCACGTACCGGCTACCATCGCGGGCTCGACCAACTGCGACGCAGCGGCTGGAAGGGCCACGGGCCCGTCCCGTGGGAACATGAGCCGAACCGCGGCTTCCTGCGGTGCCTGTACGCGCTGTCGAGGGCCGCCCAGGCGATCGGCGAGAAGGACGAGGCCGAGCGCTGCGTCCAGTTCCTCAAAGACAGCAGTGACACCGCCTACGACGCGCTGACCCAGAACTAGCTCTTGGGACATTTAGCCATACTCGGGTAGTCTCACTACGCAAGAGCCCCTGTCGCGCTTGCGCCAGGGGTTTTCGTTTTGCGTTCGGGAGACTAGAACCATGCCGGCTGTCGTTCTCGTGGGTGCCCAGTGGGGCGATGAGGGCAAAGGCAAGGCCACCGACCTGCTCGGTGGCGACGTCGACTACGTCGTCCGCTACCAGGGTGGTAATAACGCGGGCCACACGGTGGTGATCGGCGACCAGAAATACGCCCTGCATCTGCTTCCCACCGGGATCCTCTCGCCCCACGTCGTGCCGGTCATCGGCAACGGCGTGGTGGTCGACCCCGGAGTGCTGCTCAGCGAGATCGACGGGCTCGCCGCGCGCGGCATCTCCGCCGAGCGCCTGCTGATCTCGGCGAACGCGCACCTGATCATGCCTCACCACAAGGCGCTCGACAAGGTCACCGAACGCTATCTGGGCAAGGCCAAGATCGGCACGACCGGGCGCGGCATCGGCCCCGCCTACGGCGACAAGATCTACCGGATGGGTGTGCGCGTCCAGGACCTGCTCGACCCGGGCATTCTGGCCAAGAAGATCGACGCCGTGCTGACCGAGAAGAACCAGGTGCTCACCAAGGTCTACAACCGGCGCGGGATCGAGGCCGAGCGCGTCCTGGAGGAGTACCTGGCGTACGCCGAGCGGCTCAAGCCGCACATCGCCGACACCTCGCTCGTGCTGAGCAAGGCGCTGGACGAGGGCAAGTTCGTCCTGCTGGAGGGCGGCCAGGGCACGCTGCTGGACATCGACCACGGCACCTACCCGTTCGTCACGTCGTCCTCGCCGACGTCCGGAGGGGCGTGCGCCGGGTCCGGCATCCCGCCGACGCGACTGACCCGCGTGATCGGCATCCTCAAGGCCTACACGACCCGCGTCGGCTCCGGCCCGTTCCCGACCGAGCTCGAGGACGAGATGGGCGAGTGGCTGCGCACGACCGGCGGCGAGTACGGCGTCACCACCGGCCGCAACCGCCGCTGCGGCTGGTTCGACGCGGTCATCGCCAGGTACGCGACCCGGATCAACGGCGTCACCGACTTCTTCCTCACCAAGCTGGACGTGCTGTCGGGTCTGGAGCGGATCCCGGTGTGCGTGGCGTACGAGGTCGACGGCGTCAGGCACGACGAGATCCCGATGACCCAGACGGACTTCCACCACGCCAAGCCCGTGTACGAGGAGCTGCCCGGCTGGCAGGAGGACATCTCGGAGGCCAAGTCCTTCGAGGACCTGCCTCCCAACGCGCAGTCGTACGTGCGCGCCCTGGAGCAGATGAGCGGCGCCCCGATCTCCGCCATCGGCGTGGGCCCGGGCCGCGACCAGACGCTGGTGCTCCGCTCGCTGGTCTGACCGGCCGTCACGCGGTGAGGACGGCGGCCGTCATGGGTGTGTGGACGGTCCAGCCGAGGGTCCGGTAGAGGGAGCGGCCCGCGGGGGTGGCCACGAGGATGCCCGTGTGGGCACCGCACGACGCGGCCCTGGCCGACAGGGCGGTCATGATGACGCTGCCCAGCCCCCGGCGGCGGTGTGTGGCGGCCGTTTCGACCTGGTCCACGACGGCGGTGGCGCCCGTGATGGCGATCTGGCCGCGGGCCGCCACCTCGCCCGCCTGCGTCAGGAGGCGGGCGGTCGTCAGGTGCGCCCTGGTCGTGACGGCCAGGGCGTAACCGGGCGGGGCCGTCGCCTCGGCGTGTTCCAGGGAGGCCGTCATCATGTACTCGGGCTCCTTGACCTCCCAGCGCGTCGGAAGCCAGCGACTCACCGACTCGGCGGGGGCGCAGAGCTTGAGCCAGGTGCCCGGCGTGGTGATCCGGGACGTCAGGTGGCGCAGGAAGACCGGGTCGGGGTCGGGGAGGATGTGCCGGGCCACGTGATCGGGAAGCCCCACGTCGACCCTCAGGCCCCAGGGCTCCTCCACGGGCTGGGGGGCGTTGCGCGAGAGGACCCATCCGTCCACCCACGCCCTGACCGTCGCGGGCCGGACCGTTTCGAGAGCCTCCGTCATGTCGTCCAGGTTATTGCTATGTAGCCGGATTATTTGCCTGAAATGGGACGTCGAGGGCGGAAGTGCCGGACCCTATCGTCGCGTCACCCTGGGGCGACGACGTCCCCGCCACCCCGAGAGATCGTTCAGCGTTGGCACACTGTTCGGCTTCGGGTCTTTGCCGCTTTACGCCACAAAAAGGACGCGGCGTGGCATCGCTGGATTGCGCCGCGCGGCAAGGTAGTGTCCCCGGTGTGCGCGTTGAGATACACGGTCATCGGGGTGCCAGGGGCCTGTGGCCCGAGAACACGCTTCCGGGGCTGAGCCGCACGATGGAGCTGGGGGTGCACGCGCTCGAGTTCGATGTCGCGCTCACCGCCGACCGGCGCCTCGTGCTGACACATGACCTCACGGTCTCCGCCGTGACGAGCGCCGACAGGCGTCCCGTGGTGGCAGACGACCCCGACTTCCCGTACGTCGGCAAGCCGATCAACTCCCTGGCCCTCGCCCAGCTCCGCACGCTGGACGTCGGAGTGAGGATGCCGCGCCATCCCGCCGACCCGTTCGCGCTGACCCAGGTGGCGGTTCCCGACACCCGGATGCCCACGCTGGGCGCGGTGCTCGGGCTGGTCAACGCCTACGACGCCGAGAGCGTGCGGATGCACGTCGAGCTGAAGTCCGACCCGACCAGGCCCGAGCTGACGCCCGACCCGCGGATGTTCACCGAGCTGGTCGTGGACGAGCTCGACCGGCACGGCAGGCTCGACAACGCGGCCATCCTCAGCTTCGACTGGCGGATCATCGGCCACGCGGCCGAGCTGGCCCCCGCCGCCCGGCGCTTCGCGCTGATCGAGCTCGACACCCTGCACTGGCACGACGACCTGGGCGACGACGTCCCCGCCGCGGCCCGCGACGCCGGTGCCACCACGCTCTCGCCCGAGCACGTGATGGTGAACGAGAGCCTGATGTCCCAGGCCGCCGCGGCCGGGCTGGACGTCGCCGTCTGGACGGTCAACGACACCGAGCTGGGCGGCCGGATGCTCGACCTGGGCGTGACCGGAATCGTCACCGACTACCCGGATCGCATGCGCGACCTGTGGCAGGAGCGCGGCCTGGAGCTCCCCGCCCCGGTCAGGCCACTCAGGCCGGTCAGCGTCTAAGGCACGTCCCAGGTCACCGGGAGCCGGTGCACGCCGTAGATGCCCATGCCGGTGCGCATCGGCACCTCCTCAACTCGCTTCCTTTCGGACGAGGGAGGTCGGCGTGCGCGCCGACCTCCCTGTCCGTGGTGAGCCGCGCGCCTTAGCCGACCCGCTGCAGGGCCCTTTCGCGGCGGGCGGCCACGCTGGACCCCGACTCCCCGCGCGCCATCCGTCGCAGCACGATCGGGGCCAGGACCAGGCCGAGCACGGCCCACGCGCTGAGCACCCCGATGGTCTCCAGGTGCCGCCAGGATTCGCCGATCTCGACGCTGACCGCGGTGTCCGGCAGCAGGGCCGAACGCATGCCGAGGCCGAGCCAGTAGACCGGGAAGACCTGGGCGATCCCCTGCAGCCACTCCGGCATCGAGGTGATCGGGTAGAAGATGCCGGAGATCGCGATCATGCCCAGGATCGGCAGCTGCATCAGTCCCTGGCCGCGCGCGCTGCCGAACACCGAGCCCAGGACCGCGCCGATGGGCAGGGTCGCCAGCATGCCCAGGGCCAGCACCCAGGCCAGGGTCAGCCAGGAACTCAGGCTGCCGGCCGCCAGGCCGTCGATGATGAACACGCCGGGGATCAGGAAGATCGCGAGGTCGGCGAGCAGGCTGCCGGACACCGAGACGATCTTGCCGACGAGGTAGGCCCGCATCCCGTTCGGCGTCGCCTTGGCGCGGAGCAGGGTCCCGTCCTCGCGTTCGGCGGTGAGCTGCTGGCTCAGGCTGACCATGCCGAGCGCCGCGTTCATCCCCAGGATGCTCGGCAGCGCCAGGGTGCCGAGCAGGAACCCGGTGGCCCCGAACGCCCTGTCCCGCAGGAAGAACATGGCGGCCAGCATCAGCACCGGCCAGAAGAGGTGCCCCCACAGATCCCCGCCGTTGGTGAACGACTGCCGCAGCTCGATCAGACCGCGTGACCAGCCTGACCGGATCGCCCCGGAGTTCATCGGGCCACCTCTTCCCGCTCGCGTGACGCGGCCTGACGCCGCCCGGACTCGGCCTGCTGCACCAGGGCCAGGTAGGTCTGTTCCAGCGAGGCCCGGTGGACCTCCAACTCGCCGATCGCGGCGCCGTACTCGTCGAACAGGTCGCGCACGAACCTGGTCGAGTCGCCGGTCGACTGGGTGAAGCGCCGGCCGTCGCGGGTCCAGCGCACCTCGTCCTGGCCGGCGATCCGCCGGGCCAGCTCGGCCGCGGTGCCGTCCGCGATGATCCGGCCGCCGTCCAGGACGATGATGCGGTCGGCGAGCTTCTCCGCCTCGTCCAGGTCGTGGGTGGTGAGCAGGATGGTGGTCTCGTGGCGGGCCGCGAGGCCGCGTACGAGGTCGTGGAACTCGTGCCGGGCGCGTGGGTCGAAGGCCGCGGTGGGCTCGTCCAGGAACAGCAGTTCGGGACGCCCCACGATGCCGATCGCCACGTCCAGCCGGCGGCGCTGACCACCGGAGAGCGTCTTGATCTTCTTGTCCGCCTGCTCGGTCAGGCCGACCGCCTGGATCAGCTCGTCGGGGTCCCACGGCCGCTGGATCTGATCGGTGGCGAAGGGGGCGTAGTACGTGCCGAGATGGGCGAGCAGTTCACGCACCCGCCACTTGCCATGGTCGCGCCAGGACTGCAGCACGACCCCCACGCGCGCCCGCCACCGCTCGTCTCCGTGCGCCGGGTCCGCGCCGAGCACCTCGACCCGGCCCGCCGACCGCGTCCGGAACCCTTCCAGGATCTCGATCGTGGTCGTCTTGCCCGCCCCGTTCGGCCCGAGCAGGGCCAGCACCTCCCCGTGGCGCGCCTGGAACGTCACGTCGCGCAGGACGTCGTCCGTGCCGTAGCGCATCCGCAGGCCGTCGACGTCGAGCACGACCTGCTCGCTCGTCGTCATGCTGCTACCTCAGGTGTACGTGTGGGCATGAAGTTTCTTTCCTTTCGGGGTGGGTGAGCCGCGCAGGGCAGCACAAATTCGCCATTCGTTGAATTTCGACGGCACAGTGACCCGAAGTCGAAGTTTCGGGGGCGGCGAGATCGCCGGTGGCCGAGAGCGGTGGTGCGCTCGTCAGGGAAACCCGAGGCACTCGACGGATGAGACCCCGCTTCAGGGGCTTCCGCGGTCGGGCCGGCTGTGCTGGGAAGCGGCGTCGCGACCGGGGGCTGTTCGCTGAGGGAAGTCAGCGGCGCCTGTGCGCTACTCGCCCTTGTCGATGGGGTCCGCTGGTTGTCCGCCCTCGCTGGTGAGCGTCAGGGGCGTCGGTTCGTTCGTCGTCCTCGCCGAGGGGAGTCAGCGGCGTTCGTACGTCTACTCGCCCTCGCCGGTGAGCGTCTGCCGGACGCGCGCCGTCAGGTCGGCCCGGTCGACGCCCGCCGCGGCGAGCGCGCGCGGCACGGTGCCGACCTCGGCCAGCAGGATCCCGAGCAGCAGGTGCGCCGGACGCAGATCCTTCTTGCCGGCGGCGGACACTAGGCCGCGTTCGAGCGCGAGCTTGGCCGAAGCGCCCAGGTTCGGCGAACGCTTGGGTGCGGGGCTCGGCCGCGGCAGGCCGAAGGCGGCGAGCGACACTCCGGCCGCGCCCAGGCTCTGCTCGAACTCCTTGTCGAGCGCGTCGCGGATCGCCTGGTGATCGAGCCCGACCGAGGTCAGGACCTGATGCGTGACGGGGTTGCGCTCGGCGGCGATCGCCAGCAGGAGATGCTGCGCCTCGACCGTCGCCGACCCGTCCTTGCGGGCTTCGTCCGCTCCCCGTTCGACGATCGTGTTGATGTAATGGTCGATCATGGCCATCGTCAGCGCCTCCTCAGCGTGACGCCGGCGGCGATGAGCCGCTTGGCATGCTTCTTGTGGACCGCCTGGCGCGTCACTCCTAGCGCCTCGGCGACCTGCGGCCAACTCCAGCCCGCACGCATGGCCTGCTCAACAGCGGCGTCCTCGATCTGGTCGGCCAGGCGTCGCAACGCCACCACAGCCGCCAGCGCGTCTGCGGGCTCCTGAGGAGCGGGAATCTCATCAGCGGGCATGCAAGCAACTGTAGTTGACTAATCCGCGATTAGTCAACTTGGGTTGCTAGCGGAGCTCGACCCGTCCCTGACCCGGCACGCCGCCGTGTCGCGGGGTCCGGAGAGGACCCCGCGACAAGCTGTGACTGCGCGGGTCGACAACCATCAAGCGGCGTCGAGGGCCTCGGTGATCTTGCGGGCCATCTCAGCCATGGTGGGGCTGGGCTCGCCCTTCTGGGGCCGGGCGGATGCTTCGATGGCGACGATGACGGTGCGGTGGAAGTTGTCGGCCTCTGCCGGATCCTGCTGCTTGAGCAGGCTCATGGCCGCCGTCAGGGCCGGCAGCACCTGGTCGGCGAGTTCGGCTACGGACTTGCCGTACTTCACGCCCTTGGGCGCCTTGGTGAGCACGTGCCCGACCAGGCCGGTCGCGGAGGTCAGGGCGATGGAGCCCTCGGTGGCGACCTTGTGGGCCGAGCCTGCGGCACCAGCGGCAGACATCAGCGAAACGGCGCCCCACGCGGCGACCCGCAGGGTGAGCTTGTCCTGGTCGGTAAGGGTGATCGACATGATGGTGTGCTCCTTCAAAGCTGTTACGAAATTCAATGGAACGGACGGATGGTGGACTGCGGTCCTGCTGGTGCCCGGGGTATCTGGACTCCTCAGGTCGGGCTTGAGGCCGCAGTCGCTGAACCGTTCATGGCATCCACCATCGCCGACCGCTCTGATACCGGGCCGTTGCCGTCCTGACGCGGCCGCTGACGCGACACCGCACGGTCAGCGCGAGGGCTGGCCAGCCGGGTCGAGGGCCCCGGTGATCTTGCGGGCCATCGCAGAGGGGCGGGATCGCCACCGTCAGCAGCCGTCGCCGATCACCAGCACCAGCGTGCACCGGGCATAGCGTGGCTGCCCGTGGAGGAACCCGGCCTCACCGCCGGCCCTGTGCAGCCCGTGATCGCGCCCGGTGACAACTCCCGGCACAGGTCTTTTGTGTTCACAACCGAAGATCGTCGTCCTGCGCAGGGTTCGCGAAGACATCTTCCCGGTGCGGGGAGTGCTGCTACTTCTCACCGACGAAATCAGGCGGCGAGCAGATCCGATGCGGGTCGTGTCAGCGGTCGTGTCAGCACGGCAACGGCCCGGTATCAGAGCGGTCGGCGATGGTGGATGCCATGAGCGGTTCAGTGACTGCGGCCTCGGGGCTGCGAAAGACAGACAAAGACAAGATCGTGCTCGACGGCGTCAACAGGGGCCGGATGCCGCGGGTCTTCGGGCGAGTGGCGGTCGCGGCGCTGGCGGCCGCGCTGCTGGCCGGGGTGGCCACACCCGGGGTGGCCACCGCGGACAGCAGGCCGGCGCCGAAGGCCGCTGCCGGGCAGGATCGCCCGGAGCTGCAGAAGGCCGTCCAGGAGTTCGTCGATGCCGGTTACGCCGGGATGCAGCTGCGCGTGCACGATCAGCGGGGCGAGTGGGTCGGCAGCGCCGGGGTGCGCAAGCTGGGCGCGAACGCGAAGCCGCCGACGGACGGGCAGTTCTGGGTGGGCAGCGTCACCAAGACCTTCACCGCGACCGTGGTGATGCAACTGGTGGCCGAGGGCAAGATCGGGCTGGACAGACCGGTGGCCGGCTACCTGCCCGAGCTCGGGCTGGACCAGCGGATCACGGTGCGGATGCTGTTGCAGCACACCAGCGGGTTGTTCAACTACACCGGCGAGTACTACGACGACGGGACGGTCGTGCCGGGGATCCCCGCCACGGGCAAGGAGTGGGTGGGCAACCGGTTCCGCTCCTACCGGCCGGAGGAGCTGGTACGGCTGGCGCTGTCCAAGCCGGCGCGCTTTGAGCCGGGGACGGACCAGAACTACTCCAACACCAACTACACGCTGGCCTTGCTGCTGATCGAGAAGGTCACCGGCCGCTCGTACGCCGAGGAGATGCAGCGGCGGATCCTGCGGCCGCTCGGGCTGACGGGCACCGTGGTGCCGGGCACCCGGGCGGAGATCCCCGGGCCGCACGCCCACGGCTACTACCGCTACCAGGACGCCGGCCAGTGGAAGGTGGTCGACGTCGCCCGCCAGAACCTCTCCCTACTGGCCGGCGCCGGTGACATGATCTCGACTACCAAGGATCTCCAGACGTTCATCTCCGCGCTGATGGGCGGCGAGCTCGTGCCGGCCCCGCTGCTGGCCGAGATGCGCAAGCCGCATGGGAAGCTCGGCTACGGCTTTGGGCTGTGGGTGCAGGACCTGGGCCCGAACTGCGGCGGCACCATCTTCCAGCACAACGGCAGCCCTCCGGGGGGCTACGGGGCGCTGATGTACAGCACGCCCGACGGCAGTAAGACCCTGACCGCCTCGGTGACCACCGGGGACGCCGCAATCGACCAGGCGCAGACGTTCCCGAAGGCCCTGGACAAGCTCGTCAAGGAGGTGTTCTGCGACGGGAAGACCACGGTTGGCTGACGGGGCCGAACCGGCCAGGCATTCCGCACCAACTCCCGCTCCCCTGGCGGCCGGCGATCCTGTCGGTCGCCGGGGATGGGGCGGGGGGATGCGGCCCGCGCCGGTATGCACGAAGCGCCGGCGCGGGGAGCGTGTCGTTGTGGCCGGTTGGCGGAAACGTCCTCAGAGCCAGCCGTTGCGGCGGAAGCTGCGGTGCAGCAGGAAGCAGGCGGAGACCATGACGCCAAGGACGGCCGGGTAGCCCCAGATCTGCTTGGTCTCGGGCATGAAGTCGAAGTTCATGCCGTAGATCCCGGCGATCATCGTGGGCACGGCCAGGATGGCCACCCAGGACGAGATCTTGCGCATGTCCTCGTTGGCCAGCGCGTTCGAGCGGGCCAGCGCGGCCTGGAGGATCGAGCTGCACAGCTCGTTCGACGACTCGACCTGCTCGCACACGCGGGAGAGGTGGTCGCCGACGTCGCGGAAGTACTCGCGCATCTCCGACGGGATCACCCGGCGCTGCGGCAGCGCGGCCAGCGGGCTCTGCAGCGGGGTGATCGCCCGCTTCATCTCCAGCATCTCCCGCTTGAGCTGGTAGATCCGGTTGATGTCGCGGGAGCTGACGTCGGCGAAGACGGTGGCCTCGACCTCTTCCAGTTCAAGCTGCATGAGGTCGGCCACCTGGAGGTAGCGGTCGACGACGTGGTCGGCGATGGCGTGCAGGACGCCTGCCGGGCCGCGGTCCATCAGGTCGGGCCGGTCCTCGAGGCGCTCGCGGACCTCGGTGAGGGGGCAGTGCTCGCCGTGCCGCACGGTCACCACGAAGTCGACGCCGAGGAACACCATGATCTCGCCCGTCGCGATGATCTCGCTGGTGGCGGTCAGCTCGTCGTGGTCCAGGTAGGCGATGGTCTTCAAAACCATGAACAGCGAGTCGCCGTACCGCTCGACCTTGGGACGCTGGTGCGCCTTGACGGCGTCCTCGACGGACAGCGGGTGCAGGCCGAAGACCTCGGCCAGCCACTCGACCTCGGGGGCCTCAGGCTCATGCAGGCCGACCCAGACGAACGCCTTGGCGCCGTCGGAGCCGAGGTTGTGCTCGCGGACCAGGTCGAGGGCTTCGACGATGCCGGGGGCGTGGACCTTCTTGCCCTGGATGTAGGCGCCGAACTCGACGATGGAGTCAACGGGAGGCACGCAGATCTCACGCCCCGGCTTGGGGAGCTGGCGCGGGGCGTGCGGCTGCACGGGGTGACGGTTGATGCGACGGAAAAGCGTGGACGAGCGCATGGCAGTCCCTTTCCGCCCGACCTGGCACGCTCCACGCGCGATGAAAAGTCACCTCAATCAACACGGATGCGTGGAGGCACGATCAGGCTGCCGGATTGGAGTGGTCGGGGGTATTCGGGGTGTACGTGGGTGAGCACGTACTGCTGGGATCACCAGGATTCATCCCGGACCACCTCCAATCACACGAGGACGCCGCAAAGCCGACTTAAGTTACCACAGTCTGCCCAACCTGACCGACGATACTCGCCGCCGAGGTCTGGGGAGAGGTAGAAGTCTACAAAGAATCCTAACCATTCCAGCATTTCCTGTGCTCCCGCTGGTGAAGCGGCCCCCCGAGCGGGCGGGGACGGGCTGGGCGCTGTCGCTGGTGGGGCGGGGGGCCGCGTGGGTGCGGCGGGCAGGGTTCTGGAGGCGGCTGCGAGAATGGACGCGTGCGCGTTCTAGTCATCGGATCCGGCGGGCGGGAACACGCCCTGTGCCGCTCGCTCAAGCTCGACCCCCAGGTCACCGAGCTCCACTGTGCCCCCGGCAACGCCGGGATCGAGGAGGTCGCGACCCTGCACCAGATCGTCCCGACAGACCCAGGGCAGGTGACGGAGCTGGCCCGGCGGCTGGGCGTCGACCTGGTCGTGGTGGGCCCCGAGGCGCCGCTGGTGGCCGGGGTCGCCGACGCGGTGCGCGAGGCCGGGATCCCCGTCTTCGGCCCGTCCAGGGACGCGGCCATGATCGAGGGGTCCAAGGCGTTCGCCAAGGAGGTCATGGCCGCCGCGAACGTCCCGACGGCCAGGGCCAGGACGTGCGTCACCGAGGCGGAGGCGGCGGCGGCGCTCGACGAGTTCGGCGCGCCGTACGTGGTCAAGGACGACGGGCTGGCGGCCGGCAAGGGCGTCGTGGTCACCGACGACAGAGAGAAGGCGCTGGCCCACGCGCGGGCCTGCGAGCGGGTGGTGATCGAGGAGTTCCTCGACGGGCCCGAGGTGTCGCTGTTCGCGCTCTGCGACGGGCGCACGGCCGTCCCGCTCCAGCCGGCCCAGGACTTCAAACGCGCCTACGACGGCGGCGAGGGGCCCAACACGGGCGGCATGGGCGCCTACACGCCGCTGCCCTGGGCGCCTGAAGACCTGACCGAGCGGGTCATGCGCGAGGTGGTCCGTCCCACGATGGCGGAGCTGTCCCGGCGCGGCCTGCCGTACCAGGGCGTGCTGTTCGTGGGCCTGGCGCTGACCGCCGACGGCCCGAAGGTCATCGAGTTCAACGCGCGTTTCGGCGACCCGGAGACGCAGGTGCTGCTCGACCGGCTGGAGACGCCGCTGGCGGGCCTGTTGTCGGCCTGCGCGGCGGGCGAGCTGGGCGACCACCCGGAGCCGGCGTTCCGGCCGGGCTCGGCCGTGACGGTGGTGATCGCGGCGGAGAACTACCCGGCGGCCCCGGTCAAGGGGGACGTGATCAAGGGGCTGGGCGCGACCGAGCACGCGTACGTGATCCACGCCGGCACGAAGCGAGTCGACGGCGAGGTCGTCTCCGACGGCGGCCGGGTGCTCAGCGTCGTCGGCACGGGCCCCGACCAGGAGACGGCCCGCCGCAACGCCTACGACCTGGTGTCGCGCGTCGAGCTGCGCGGCTCCTTCCACAGGACGGACATCGCCCGATGAAGCACCTGCACTCCGGCAAGGTTCGCGACCTCTACCAGACCGACGAGGGCCTGCTGCTGATGGTCGCCTCGGACCGGATCTCCGCCTTCGACTACGTCCTCGAACCCGGCATCCCCGACAAGGGCGCGGTCCTCACACAGCTCTCTCTGTGGTGGTTCGACCAGCTCAAGGACGTGGTGCCGCACCACATCGTGGCGCCGGGCCCCGACTCGCGCAGCGTGCTGTGCAAGCCGCTGAAGATGGTCGCGATCGAGTGCGTGGCCCGCGGCTACCTGGCGGGCTCCGGGCTGGCCGACTACCGCCGCGACGGCGCCGTCTCCGGCGTCGCGCTGCCTCCCGGCCTGGAGGACGGTTCGCGCCTGCCCGAGCCGATCTTCACGCCGTCCACGAAGGCGCCGGTCGGCCAGCACGACGAGCCGATCCCCTTCGAGCGGGTGGTCGACGAGGTGGGCCAGGAGACGGCGGAGGAGCTGCGCCGCATCACGCTGGCCGTCTACACGCGCGGCGCGGAACTCGCCCGCGAGCGGGGCATCATCCTGGCCGACACCAAGATCGAGCTCGGCTGGGACGACGACGGCGTGCTGACCTTGGGCGATGAGGTGCTGACTCCTGATTCGTCCCGCTTCTGGCCGGCGGACGAATGGCGGCCAGGACGTTCCCAACCGTCATTCGACAAGCAGTTTGTACGAGACTGGCTTACTTCATCCGAATCGGGATGGGACAAAGCATCTGGAACCGTCCCACCGCGCCTTCCACAGCATGTAGTCGAACGGACCAGACAGCGTTACCTGGAGGCGTACGAGCGTATTACCGGCGCTCCATTTAGCGGATGATTCGACCGGCCCATGTCCGGTTAGCGGCTACTGTTGGCAAGTTCGAGCCAGACAGATTTCAAGGAGCCGCACGAATGGTCCGTTACCGCGTCCGCGGTGGCAACGCACTGCGTGGAACCGCCTTCATCCAGGGCGCGAAGAACGCCGTGTTGCCGATGATCGGTGCGGCTCTGCTCGCCGCGAAAGGCCGCACCGTACTGCGCAACGTGCCGATCATTGAGGACGTCCGCCGCGCGATCGAGTTGGCGCAGGCCGTGGGCGCGTACGTCGAGCTGCACGAGGCCGAGCGGACACTCGTGATCGACGCCTCCCGGCTGACCAGCCCGGTGCTTCCGGCCGAGATCGCCAGGCGGTTCCGCGGCTCCGTGCTGTTCACCCCCGCGCTGCTCCACCGCCTCGGCGAGGCGATCGTCGAGGGCGTCGGCGGCTGCAACCTCGGCAGCCGCAACCTCGACTTCCACTACCTGGGCTACAAGCGGCTCGGCGCGGTCGTCGACGAGGGCGAGAACGTCATCCACGTCAAGGCGAGCGGCCTGACCGGCGCGACCCTCTACCTCGACACCCCCTCGCACACCGGCACCGAGAACCTCATCATGGCCGCGTCCCTGGCCAAGGGGACTACGGTGATCGAGAACGCGGCGCTGGAGCCCGAGGTTCTCGACGTCATCGACATGCTGACGAAGATGGGCGCGCGCATCCGCGGCGGCGGCACCGGCTTCATCACGGTCGAGGGCGTCGAGGAGCTGCACGCCGTCGAGCACACCGTGATGCCCGACCGGCTCGACGCGGGTGTGTTCGCGATGGCCGCGGCGATCACTGGCGGCGACCTCAGCCTCGTCGGCACCGGCCTGGACCTGGGCGTCGTCCGCTACAAGCTCGAGCAGATGGGCGTCGACTTCGCCAGGCAGGGCGCGGTGCTGCACGTCCGGTGCGACCGTCCGCTGCGTCCGATCAACATCATCACCGACACCTACCCCGGCTTCGCCACCGACCTGCAGTCGCCGATGATGACGGTGGCCGCGCTGGCCGGCGGCACCAGCTACATCCACGAGCGCATCTTCGACGGCCGCTTCGCCCTGGCGGGCGAGCTGAACAAGATGGGCGCGGACGTGGAGGTCGAGGGCAGCAGGGCGATCGTGCGCGGCGCGACCCCGCTGACCGGCACCAGGGTGACCGCGCACGATCTGCGCTCGGGTATCGCGCTGGTGCTCGCCGGACTGGCGGCCGAGGGCGAGACGGTCATCGAGTCCGGATACCTCATCGATCGCGGCCACGCGCATCTCGCCGAGCGAATGCGAGCCCTTGGCGCGGACATTACACGAGAGATTTCCGAGAGTTGAAAATCTCCTGGAAAACCCTACTGAGCTGCTAAAACATGTTCTCGCGTGGCCGATCTGAACGGCTTTCCGGAAAAGTCGGGCGTGACATTACGGCCCTCGCGAGCGATCGTTCCAAAAGAGAGCACTGCAACGGACAGCAGGATGGGACGAACATTGGTCGAGAGGGCCGAAGAAACACCCCGAGTGTCACGCCCGGGCGCCATGACACCGGACCTCACCATTGGCGTGGTTGGACCCCATGACCTCGTCGAGCGGGTGATGCTGATGGGTCACGCCGCCGCACCGCTGCCGTGCCGCCTGGTGGCCGCCGCCTACCGCGACGAGCAGGAGGCGCCCGACAAGGTGACACGGCTCGGTCCCGGTGTCGACGCATGCCTGTTCGCCAGCCCGGTCCCGTACGACCTGGCCAGGCGTTCCGGTGTGCTGACGATGCCGGCGACCTACGTGCAACTCGGCGGCGCGGCACTGGTGGCGGCGCTGGCGAAGGCCGCGCTGGACCCGCGGATCGATCCACAGCGGGTGAGCATCGACGTGGTGAGCCGGGCCGACGTCGAGGAGGCGTACACGGACCTCGGCATCGCCGCCGTGGACGTGCACACCCGCGACGAGCCGGGCGCCACGGGCACGATCGCGGCCTACCACGAGCGGCTGGCCCGCCAGGGCGTCACCACGGGCGCGCTGAGCTGCCTGCCGGCGGTGGCGGAGCGGCTGCAGACGGCGGGCGTGCCGGTGATCAGGATCAGGCCGACCTCGGCGGCGGTGCGCACGGCGCTGCACACGGCGGCGCTGCTCGGCGCGCACCACCGGCTGGAGGAGTCGCAGCTCACCGTGGTGCTGGTCGAGGTGCCGACGCTGCGCGAGCCGGTGCGCCGCGCCGCGCCGCGTTACTGGCGCGACGAGCTGCGGCTGTCGCTGCACCGGCTGCTGGTCCAGGAGGCGAACCGGATCAACGCCACCGTCTGGCCGATCGACGACCACAGCTACCTGGTCACCGCGACCAGGGGCTCGATCGCCACCGCCACCGACGGGTTCAGGGTGTTGCCGTTCGCCGCCAGGATCCGCGACGAGCTGGGGCTGGCGGTCGAGGTGGGCGTCGGCATGGGCCGGACGGCGCACGACGCGGAGTCGCACGCGCGGGCGGCGCTGGCGCGTACCCAGGCGGGCAAGCAGGCGCAGGGGTTCGCGGTGGACCGCGAGGGCCGGGCGCTCATCCCCGCGCCCCGGATGCCCCCGCAGGGGGCCACCGCGCTGAAGCCGAAGGGCGTGGAGGTGCTGGCCAGGCTGGCGGCCAAGCTGGAGGGCGGGGACACCGTGGTCGACGCGGAGGGCGCCGGGAAGATGCTCGGGGTCACGCCGCGTACGGCTCGGCGGTTGCTGCGCACGTTGGTTGACGAGGGACTCGCGTGGCCGCTTCCGCCGAACCGCACGCCGCAGCCGGGCCGGCCGCGCCAGCTCTACCGGCTGATCGTGGAGAAGCTGGGGCCCCGTTAGGAGCCCTCGGGTACCTGGTCCGCCGTCCCCCTTCCCCTTCCAGGGGCGGCGGGCCGCCCGCGACCTGATGGGCATTTGACCTGATCGCACCGAATTGTGGCGAAAGGTGCGCTGACATTTGTGCCGTAGTTGGTTGACAGCGGGGATTAAGGGTATGGTCCCGGACGCCCCCGATCGACGCGTTTCGGACGGGGGCGCCAATCCTCAGCAGGCGCAGGCGACGCCCGACACGGGAGCGGTGAGGGCGTCGACCGGGCGGCGGGTGATCCCCTCGGCCGTCTCCACCGGAAGCCCTCCCGCGCCCAGAGCGAGGTCCGATCCCGGCGGGTGGAATGTCGGTGTCGACCAGTATTGTCACCAGCCATGGGACCGAACACTGCTGACCGCCAGACCTCGCTCGCGGTCTGGGGCGCCCTCGCCATCGTCTACGTGGTGTGGGGATCGACGTACCTCGGCATCGGGATCGCCGTCGAGTCGATACCGCCCATGCTCAGCGGGTCCATGCGGTTCATCGCCGCCTCGGCGCTGCTGGCCGTGATCCTGCTGCTGCGGTCGGGGCCCTCGGCGTTCAGGATGTCGCGCCGGGAGTTCTTCGGCGCCGCGGTCGCCGGCGTGCTGCTGCTGACGCTGGGCAACGGCATGCTCGCGGTGGCCGAGCAGTACATCTCCACGGGGCTGGCCGCGCTGCTGGTGGCGTCCGTGCCGCTCTGGCTGGTCGTGTTCAGGTTCGCCGTGCGCGACCGTCCGAAGGTGCTCACGCTCGCCGGGGTGCTGGTCGGGCTCACCGGGGTGGCCGCGCTGTCGCTGACCGGCGGCGAGGGCGCCAACACGGTGGGGATCGTGGTCGTGCTGCTCGGCTCGGTGTCGTGGTCGGTCGGCTCCTTCCTGTCGGGCAGGATCGCGATGCCCGCCAACCCGTTCGCCACGAGCGCGGTCGAGATGCTCGTGGGCGGCGTCGGGCTGGCGGTGCTGGGCACCGGTCTCGGTGAGCGGCTCGACCCCTCGGCGGTCGCCACCCGGTCGTGGCTGGCGCTGGCCTACCTGGTGCTGGTCGGGTCCCTGATCGGGTTCACGGCGTTCTCGTGGCTGCTCGGCAACGCGCCCATCTCGCTCGTCTCGACCTACGCCTACGTCAACCCCGCCGTGGCGGTCTCGCTCGGGGCGCTCGTGCTGCACGAGCCGATCACGGTGCAGGTGATCACGGGCGGGCTGATCATCCTGGTCGGGGTGGCACTGGTGATCTCAACCGAGCGGAAGCGACCGCAGCGCGCCCGCGAAGGCGTCGACAGTGGCGGCGATGTCCTCCTCGGTGTGGGCGGTGGACAGGAACCACAGGCCGCGCGGGACCATGTTGACCCCCCGCTCGAGCAGCGCGGCGTGTAGCCGGGCCATCATGGCGCGGTCGGTCCTGGCGAAGTCACGGTAGTCACGCACGGCCGCGGCGTCGGTGAAGTAGGTCTGGAAGACCGGGCCCGGGCCGTCCACCAGCATGGCGGCACCCGCCTTGGCGGCGGCCTCGCGCAGGCCCCGCATGAGCTCCTGGCCGCGGGCGTAGAGCGTGCCATACACCTCGTCCCGCTGCTCGTCGAGGATGCGCAGGGTGGCCTCGGCGGCGGCGATGCCGACCGGCTGGGAGTTGAAGGTGCCCGCGTGCGCGACCTTGCCCGAGGAGATGGCGTCCATCACGAAGGCGCGCCCCGCCAGCGCGGACACCTGCATGCCACCGGCCATGGCCTTGCCGAAGACCGAGAGGTCCGGGCTGACGCCGAGGTACTCCTGGGCGCCGCCGGGGGCCAGCCGGAAGCCGGTGATGATCTCGTCGAAGATCAGCAGGCTGCCGTGCCGGTCGCACAGGTCGCGGACCCCCTGGAGGTAGCCGGGGTCCGGCTCGATGGCGCCGGTGTTGCAGAGCACCGGCTCGGCGACGACCGCGGCGATCTGGCCGGCGTGCTCGTCCATCAGGCGGGTGAGCGCGTCCAGGTCGTTCCACGGGCAGACCACCAGGTCGGCGGCGGGCGGCTGGCCTGCCGTGCCGGGGACCGCGAGGGGGTGATCCGCCGGGCCCGCGACGTCCAGGGACGGGTGGACGCTGTAGAGGACGGGGTCCAGCCAGCCGTGGTAGTGGCCCTCGAACTTGAGGATCTTGGGACGTCCTGTGTAGCCGCGGGCCAGCCGCCAGGCGGCGTGCGCGGCCTCGGAGCCCACGGTGTTGAAACGGACGCGCTCCGCCGACGGCACCATGGCGCACAGCCGTTCGGCCACCCGGGCCTCCGCCGCATGCTGGGCGGAGTAGACGATGCCCCGGGCCACCTGCGCGGTGACCGCCTCGACCACCGGGGCGGGGCAGTGGCCGAGCAGCGCGGGGCCCTGGCCGAGCACGTAGTCGAGGTAGACGTTGCCGTCCACGTCCCAGAGCCGCGCCCCCGCCGCCCGGTCCACGTAGAGCGGGACGCCGGCTGTGCGGCGGGCGTCGCTGGAGACGCCGCCGGCGATGAAACGCTGGGCGGTGGCGTAGAGGTCGCGGCTGACGTCCAGAGTCCGGGTCATGGCGACCATCAAACGGTGACATACCGCCTGGCGACAAGAAAGAGGGCAAGAAGCGGGTCGTCAGCGCAAATTTCGGTGCTTGTGGAGGTTGCGGGCCCTTGATGGGCTTGCAGGCATGTTTCTTGGACGCATTCGGCGTACCCCCTCTGACCCGGTCGAACTGGTGGCCAGGCGCGCGGGCGGTGAGTTGCTCAGCCTGACCGGCCTCGGCGACGACCCCGTGGCCGCACTGGACTCGTACGGGCTCGAACGACTCACCGAGCTGGTGGATCGGCGCTGGTCTGCGGGCCCCACGCTGGATGAGGCGGCGGTCCTGTTCGAACCGCCGGTGGCCACCTGCACGAAGATCTGCTGCCTGGCGCTGAACTACCTCGCGCACGCGCAGGAGAGCGGCATGGAGGTGCCGCCGGAGCCGGTGCTGTTCTTCAAGCCGCCGTCCGCGCTCACCGGGCACAACCGACCGGTCGTCGCCCCCGCCCGGACCCGGCACCTGGAGCACGAGGTGGAGCTGGCCGTGGTCGTCGGCAAGGTCACCAGGGACCTGCCCGAGGAGCGGTGGCGCGAGGCCGTCGCCGGATACACCGTGATCAACGACATGACGGCCCGCGACCTGCAACTGGCCAACATCTCCCGCAACGTGCCATGGGACCAGTCGAAGGGGTTCGACACCTTCGCGCCGACGGGCCCCTACCTGGCCACCGTGGACGAGGTGCCCGATCCGCAGGCCCTGGAGCTGACGCTGGAGGTGGACGGCGAGATCAGGCAGCGGGCCAACACCAAGCAGATGGTCTTCGGCCTCCCCCGGCTGATCGCCGACCTGTCCAACGGGATGACGCTGATGCCCGGCGACCTCATCGCGACCGGAACCATCGCCGGCATCGCCCCGCTCAAGGACGGCGACACCATGCGGGCCACAGTGGCAGGAGTCGGGACGTTGGTAAATACGGTCAAATTTCGGTCCGCCTAAAGTGGGGGCATGACCTACGCTGTGGCTGCCCTGGTGGACATCGACGACTTCGTGGCGTCCGAACAGGCCCGGGGACGGGCGTGGGCGCGCCGCCAGCTCCGGCACGCCGACCAGGCGGTGCGCGCGGCCACCAGCGCTCGTCCCGGGACGACCTACCGTCCGCAGCCGCCGGAGGAGTGGCTGGTCCTGCTGACGGGGGCCGACCCGGAGGCGCTGATGTCCGAGGCGGCGGCGCTGGCGGAGGAGGTGCGCGCCCGGATCGTCCGAGAGACGGCGTGGACCGCCACGGTCAGCCTCGGCGCGCCCAGCCTGGGCCACGGCGCGGCCGAGCGGGACGCCAGGCGGGTCAACGACTACAAGCTCGTGCTCGGGGGCGACCAGGTGATCGCGTCTCCGCCGTGCGACAGGGTCGCCGTGACGCCGCCCGTCCGGATCGAGCAGGAGCTGACCAGACGGGTCCGCGCCGGCGATCGCAACGGCGCGGCCGGGCTGCTGGCCGGCTGGGTCGACAGGTGCGCCCGCGAGCGCGACGTGGACCCGCAGACGCTGCGCAACTGGCTCATCGGAGAGTTGTTGTTCGTGGTGGACGTGGCCAACCGGGCCAGGCTGGCCGACGGATCGACGGACTGGGTGGAGGCGTGCGCCCGGCTGCCGATCGAGGACATCATCACGGTCGGCGACATCCACGAGCGCTCCTACCTGCACATCTGGCTGCGGGAGACGCTCGGGCGGCTGATGCCGCCGCCCGCGCGCCGCGACGTCCTGGCGCTGGCAGAGGCGTACCTCGCCGACCACTACGCCGATCCGGGGCTGCGCCTGGCGACCGTGGCGGAGGCCGTGAGCGCGAGCCCGTTCTACATCTCGCACCTGTTCGCCGAGGAGCGCCGCACGACCTTCCTCCGCCATCTGACCGGCCTGCGCCTGCGACACGCGCGCAGGCTCCTCGCCACCTCGGCCCTCCCCATCGACGTTGTCGCCGCGCACACCGGCTATCCGAGCGCCAAGGCCCTGCGTGGCGCGTTCCGCCGGCACGTCGGCTGCTCCCCCACCGAATACCGCCGAACCAGATTTCGGCCAGGACCGTAATAGGGTGAACTGCATGGACTTGGCGATCGACGGCGGCCAGACCGGCCTACGACTCGGCCTCTCGGTACGCGGCCAGGTCCAGGAGATCCGCGAAACCCCCGGCCTGTCCTACGCGGAAGGCTCCCCGGCGGACGCCGTCCTGGGGCGGATCGGTACGGGCTGGGGCGAGCTCGACACGATCTGCCTGGGCCTGACGACGATCCTGGACCACCCGGACGAGCTGGCCGGCCGCCTCCTCCAGATGGCCCGCCGCGTAATGATCACAACCGACGTGGTCACCTCCCACGCGGGCGCTTTCTCCGGTGCCCCGGGCGTAGTACTGGCCGCGGGCACCGGCGCGATCGCCCTGGCCGTGACCACCGAGCCGACCCGCTCGGGTCGCCCACCCGCCACGCGGCAGGTCGACGGCTGGGGTCACCTCTACGGCGACGCGGGTGGCGGGTTCTGGATCGGGCGCCGCGGTCTCGACGCGGCGTACCGGGGGTTCGACGGCCGTGCCGAGCCGGGCCCGCTCACCGAGCACGCCCGTGAGGTCTTCGGGGACCTGGCCGAGCTGCCCGCGGAGCTCTACCTGTCGCCGGACGCGGTGGCGCGGGTGGCCCGCTTCGCCGTGCACGTGCTCGAACTGACCGACGACGGTACGGCGAGCGCCATCGTCGAGGAGGCGGCCCGCGAGCTGGCGACCACAGTGGCCGCCGCCGCCCGCGGCTTCCCTGAAGGCACGCCGGTTCCCGTCGCGTGGACCGGCCGCCTGCTGCGCGACCCCACGCTACGGGCCCGCTTCAAGACGGAGCTGGCCGCGCTCCTCCCCCAGGCCCGCCTCCAGCCGGCGGCCGGTGACAGCCTCGCGGGCGCCGCCCTGCTGGCCGCCGCCGACGACCCCGGCCCCTACCGAACGCTGATCAGGACGGTGCGACGATGAGAGCGGGCTACGGCAGCGCCGACCTGACGGTTCCCGAGGGCACCCCGATGGGCGGCTATCTGGACCGCCCGGGCCCCTCCACGGGCCACCTCGACCCGCTGCGGGTCTCCGCGATCACCTGGTTCGACGGCGAGCGCCGCTTCGCGCTGGCCACCGCCGACGTCATCTGCGTCAACGAGGACCTGGCCGCCCAGGCCAGACGGGCCCTGAGCCGCCCGCACCAGCCGGGCTCGCGAGCGGGCGGGTGCGGGCTGTGGCTGGCGGCCAGCCATACCCACGCGGGGCCGGAGACCGGGTGCGTGCCCGGTGGCGGGCCGACGCCCGAGGCGTGGCTGGAGCGGATCGTCGAGGCGACGCGAGCCGCCGTCCAGCAGGCGATCGACGGTGAGAAGCCGGGCGAGGGCGAGGTGTACCGCGGCGACCTGCACGGGGTCGGCGCCGATCGGAGCAGGCCGTCGGCGGCGGCCGTGGTACCACTCGACCTGGTCGCCGTGCGGGACGCCGGGCGGCTCGCGGGGGTGCTGGTGGTGCTGCCCGTGCACCCCACCGTGCTGCCCGCGGCCAACCGCCTGGCCAGCGCCGACCTGGTCGGGGCCGTACGCAGGAGCCTCCAGACGCGGCTCGGACCGGCCGTGTGGGTGGTGGTGGCCACCGGCGCGGCGGGCGACATCAGCACCCGCCACACCAGAAACGGCCAGGACACGGCGGAGCTGGACCGGCTGGGCGCGATCGTCGCGGACCGCTGCCTCGAACTACTCCAGGGCCGCCCGGCCCGCGCGTGGTCCGCGACGTCCAGGATCAGCTGGTCCTCGCGGCGCGTGACGCTGGCCCGCGCCAACGCGCCGGCGGACCTGGCGACGCTCACGACCGCCTTCGAGCAGGCCCAGGCCTCAGGCGACCCCGTCGCCACCCGTCTGGCCCGCAGCAGGCTGGAAGGCGTGCACTCCCGCACCGGCGGCATCGCCCCGATCGGCGCGGACGTGAACGTCGCCCGTCTGGGCGACCTCGCGCTGGTGGGCCTGCCAGGCGAACCGTTCCTCGCCGTCGGCGAGAGCATCGCGGAAGAACGGCGGGGGCCGGACGCGGAAGGGCGGCCGACGGTCGTGCTGGGCTACGTCAACGGCTACCCCGGCTACCTGCCGACGATCGACGCCTACGAGCGCACCGAGTACGAGGTCCTGGCCAGCCAGGTGGCCCCTGGCAGCGCCGAGTTGCTCGCCGAGACGGCACTACACCTACTGGAGGAGATGTGATCGACCAGAGTGCGTACGCGCAGGTCGCCAGGGCGGCCGTGGAGCGAGTGCTCAGCGTGGAGCGGAACGCGGTCGCGCGGGCCGGTCGAGTGGTCTTCGACGGGCTGCGGGCGGGCGGGGTGCTGCAGGCGTTCGGCACCGGGCATTCGCGATCTGTCGCGCTGGAGCTCGTGGGACGGGCCGGCGGGCTGGTGCCCGTCAATCAGCTGGGGATTCGCGACGTCGCCTACTACGGTGACGCCTCGCCACGGGACATCCTCGATCCGAAGATCGAGCGCGAGCCCGGTCTGGCCCGGCGGATCTGGGAGCTGGCCGACATCCGGCCCCAGGACGTCTTCGTGATCATCTCGAACTCCGGCGGCAACGCGGCGATCGTCGAGATGGCGCGCCTGGCCACGGAGCGCGGGCACCCGATGATCGCCATCACCTCGCGGACGCACACCGCCGAGGTGGCCGCGCCGCAGCGGCTCGCCGACCTGGCCGACGTGGTCATCGACAACGGCGCGCCGTACGGTGACGCGACCCTGCCCCTGCCCGGCGGCGGCGCCGTCTGCCCGGTCTCGAACCTCACCGGCGTGCTGATCGCCCAGCTCCTGGTCGCCGAGGTCGCGGGCCACTTCCTCGCCGCCGGCGAGACGCCGCCCGTCTTCAGATCCGCCAACACCCCCGGCGGGGACGCGTACAACGACGGGCTGCTGGAGACGTACGGCCGGCGCGTCCGCCTCGGCGACGCCTAGCGCGAGCCGGAACCCCTACCCCTTCACGAGCCGGTACGGCTGGCGAGGCCGACCCGCCTGGGCGCCCTTGACCGGAGGCATGGGCCAGGCCAGACCCTCCTCCGCGAGGCTCTGGAGCACCCTGCGCGCGCTGCGCGGAGCGATCGACAGGACATCGGCCACGATCTCGGCGTCGACCACCATCGCGTCGGGACCGTCATCCAGGCGTTCCACCAGGCGTTCCAGGAGTTTGGCCGCCTTGGTGGTGACCGCGGGCTCCATATCGGGGCGCCTGCGCCTGCGGACCGGGAGCGACAGGACGGTGCCGTCGCCGCCCACCAGGTAGGCCGCCGCAGCGCCGGCGTTGCGGGCCTTCTCGACGGCCACCAGGGCGTTGGCGTCGGCGTCTCTGGCGGTGTTGCCGAGGCCGATGCCGACCTCGACCGCGACGCCCGTGTCGGAGCGGATCCTGTCCATGAACGGCGCCACCCTGAACCCGTCAGTGGCCTGGCCGAGCGCGCCCAGCGTGGCGGTCACCACGTAGCTGTTCTCGTCTCTCGGCACCACGGTCGCGCCCATCAGCCTGGCATCGGCCAGCAGCGACTGGTGCAGTGACAGCTTGAGCTCCTGCTGCCAGTAGTTGCCGGGACCCGAGTAGCTGGGCCTGGCCGAGGCGGCGAGCTCCACCACCACGATGGCGATCTGCGCGTCCTCCAGCCTGCTGCCCGTGCCGAGCAGCGCGGCGGTGTTGAGCGCGAGGCGCAGCGTGTGGGACGTCGGCAGCATGCGCAGCGTCGGCACCCCGGCGACCGTCAGCTTCTTGGCGACGCTCCTTATCGTGGTCAGCGCCGCGGTGGTCGCGCCCTGCCGGTAGAGCTGCTCGTGAAAGCCGAGGAAACCGCGGGCCGACTCCGGCTGGTCGTACTCCGACAGGTGGACGCCCTGGGTGCTCACCCCGATCTCGCCGTACGCCTCGTCCACGTCGGGTGCCGGCAGCGAGTCGATGCTCACCCTGGCCGGGTCGACGCCCTGGGTGAGCACCCCGCGCAGCAGGCTGGCGTACAGGCTGGCACCGCTCATCGGCACGAACGTCGCCGGGACGGGCAGCTCGCCCGCCTGCCTGGCCAGGTCGTGCTGGAGCGGCCCGGTGAAGAGCACCACGTCGATGCTGTCAGCGATCTTGGAGAACTTCTCGTAGGTCTCGTGCTCCTCGGCGTGCGGCGCGCCGACCAGCCGCCAGTCGGCGGCGGCGGGAAGGTCGGCACCGATCATCATGATCTGTTCGACGAGATCGTGCGGCCCCACGACCCCGATCGCCACCCTGGACCGTGTCTCGGAACGCAGCCGATCCATGATCTTGATCACCCCAGTCCGGATCTCCACTGAAGCAGGCGGGTCATCGTTCCCCCGAGCACCGCCGCCCGGTCCTCCTCTGCGAGGCCACTGAAGATTACCCGTCCCAGCGACATCCGCAGATCGATGAACGGGAAGTCGGACCCGTACACCACCCGCTCCGCCCCGACCTCCCTGACCATTCTGACGATGTCGGCGCCGCTGTTGAAGGACCCGCACACCTCCAGCATCACCCCCGGACGCCGCTGCGCCACCTCGATCGCCGCCTCGAAACCCAGCGGGGTGGCGCCGGAGTGGCCGGCGAGGAGCACCACTTCGGGGTGGCCGGCCGCGACCTCGTCCACCATGGGCAGGTCGTTGTACGGCGAGCCGTCGTAGGTGTGCGTGAGCACCGGGCAGCCGGTGCGCTGCGCGAACTCCCACACCGGGGCGTAGCGCCTGCCGGTGAGCGGGTAGTCGTGCAGGTCGGGGTGCAGCTTGATGCCACCGAAGCGCTGGTCGGAGCCCCACTTCTCGAGCTCTCCCGCAGGGTCCTGCCAGGGGTTGACGGTCAGGTAACCGGTGAAGCGGCCTGGCGCGCGATCGACCACCGCGGCGGTCGCCGCGTTCCCCGCCGCGGCGTCGAGCTGGATCGCCAGGTGGCTGGAGATGACCGCGTGTGACACCCCGCACCGGTCCATCACCCTGACCATCGCGTCCGATCCCGCGTCGGGGATGAAGAAGAGGCTGTAGGGACCGCTGTGGGCGTGGGCGTCGACGATCCGCACGCTGGTCTGCGGGCGCCGTCCCCACAGCGCGGACGTGAGCGCGTTCACGCGGCCTCCAACCGCAGCAGGCCGAGCAGGGTGCCGGAGCCGATGGCGGCCACGGCGCCGTCGTCCAGCTCTGCCCACAGCAGCCGGGTGACCGCCTCCGCCGGATCTCTGAGCGGTGCCCCGGTGCCGAAGACGACGCGGCGCTCCCCGTACCGCTCGACGAGCCACTCCAGACCGCAGTGCGAGGAGAGGTTGGCCAGCCCGAGGTAGACGTTGTCGGTGCGGGCCAGCACCCCGGCGGCCTGCCTGAGCAGGCGGTAACCGAGCGCGCCGACGACGACGGGCAGGCGGGGATGCGCGGAGGCGATCGCCTCCACGGCGGGCCAGCCGAGCTGCGGCGCGTCCACGAGCAACGGCAGCCCGGCCTCGGCGAGCGCGCCGAGCATCGTGGACGCGTCCCTGCCCGCCAGGTCGTAGCCGTGGTCGGCGGGGTAGGCGCGGACGGCGCACACCCCGCCTTCCAGCGCGGCGGCCACGAACTGGGCGGGCGTGCCCGTCTCGCCGCAGGTGTCGGGGAGCATCACCCAGCACGGACGCAGCCTGGGCTCCCCCGCGACCAGGTCGAGCAGCTCCCTGTTGCCTGTCGCGGGATCGTGCAGCCACGACAGGGTGTGACTCACCACGGCCTCAGCGATTCCGTAGTGGTCCATCCTGGCCAGCGCCTCCGTGATCGAGCCCGTGCCGACGTCCCTGCGGGGGTAGCGGCCGAGCATCGCGTCAGCGTCGATCAGCATGAACCGTCCATTCTTCGGGGATCGTGGGGGGCTCGTCGCGGTAGGGGAAGATCCCGACGATGAACCTGCCGTCGTGGCGGCGCAGGCCGAGCGAGTGGATCTCGCCGTACTCGGCGGTCCTGGTGAGCGGGTCGGGGATCCTGGCGGGGCCGGTGCCGAACAGGACCTCGTCGGGCGGCTCAAGCGGCACCACGAGGATCCCCGGACCGCGCGTGCCCGCGTACCCGCCTTCGTGCCGCGCCCACGGCGACAGGCCGTGGACCTGCCAGATCGCCTCACTGTCGATCCGGTCGGTGATCACCCAGTAAGGCGACTCGCCCTTGACGAAGACGATCCGGCGGTCGTGCCGCCTGCTGTAGCCGTGATGGTGCCCGGCGAAGACGTCGGCCTCCGCCGAGACGGAGAACAGGTCACAGGCCGCCCTGCGGTCCTCGGTGTACTCCTCGCCGGGGACCAGCAGCGTGTTGTGCGCCCTGGTCGCCTGGTACCAGTCGTAGTAGCCGGGGTCGTCGTAGGACGGCGGGCCGCCCGCCTCCCAGGCCAGCGGCACGCCCCAGCCTGACAGCACGAAGTCCAGGGCCGCGTGGTGGCTGTGC
The DNA here is from genome assembly GCF_040614375.1 of Nonomuraea sp. NPDC005983. Lineage (NCBI taxonomy): Bacteria > Bacillati > Actinomycetota > Actinomycetes > Streptosporangiales > Streptosporangiaceae > Nonomuraea > Nonomuraea sp. NPDC005983. The sequence continues at coordinate 33,691 of NZ_JBEXUP010000001.1, read as the reverse complement.
GGCTCCAGTTCGTGCCCGACGTACGGGCCGTAGTTGACCACGGTGTGGAAGCCGCCCGCCCGGAAGGTCGCGTACCCGCTGGCCTCCAGGTTGTGCGACCCCTCGATCGGGCGGACGTGCTCCGGCCAGACCACGCCGCTGTCCTGCAGGTGCGGCACCCAGCCGCCGGGCGTCGCGAGCACCGCCAGCCAGTGGTGCATGGCCTGGTAGCGCGGATGCCCGGCCAGCCCTGGCTCGACCGCCGCGGCCCGTTCGAGACCTTCCAGGCACATGCCGTGGTAGCCGGGCGAGCGCTCGTGGTGCCCGCCGTCGGCGCGCACGTCGCGTTCCAGATGCTCCAGAACCCGCGCCATGGCGAGCTCCGCCCACTGCGCCGCCTCGGGCAGGCCGGCGAACACCCTGGACGTGTGGAGCAGCTCGCAGGCGGTGACGAACTGCCAGTTGCCGTGCCTGAACGCGTCGTGCTCTTCGGCGGACCACCGGGCGCCGCCGAGCACCGTCTTCATCATCTGCAGCCAGCAGTCGTCGCTCAGAGCGGGCTCGTCGGCGAAGACGGCCAGCGCCTCGGTGACGTACATCGCGCGGGCGCGGACGCCGAGGGAGTACCAGACCACGTCCAGCCCCGGCCAGTCACCCTGGACCAGGTCGCGGCCGGCGTACCACTGGCGGAACAGGCGGTCCCACTCGGCGGCGTAGCGCGGGTCGCCGGTCTCGGCATAGGCCGTGATCAGCGGGGACATCCAGCGCAGGTAGTGGAAGCCGTACAGCTGGGAGCGGCCGTGGCCCTTGTCGAGGAAGTCGACCTCGATCCCGAGCAGCGCGTCCGCGCCTTCCGGGCCGAGGGCAGCCGGTACCGGCTGCCGCCGCCGCCAGGGTCTGGCCTCGGCGACGCTCGGCGTGCCGAGCGCTTCGAGGAGCGCGCCGTCGGTGATGTGCCGCATCCGCGTGGGATCGACGTGCGGCGCCTTCTCCACAGACATCAGAGCTTCACCGGCAGTCCCGTGCGGGCGGACTCGTGCGCGGCGGCGAGCACGGCGGTGACGTGCCGCGAGCTCTCCACGCTGATCAGCGGCTCCGCGCCGGTGCGGGCGCAGTCGACGAAGTGGTGGATCGCGTCGCGGTAGGCGCCGGCCGGGACGCCGTGGACCACCCGCTGGAGCATGTTCCGCGGGTAGGCGTAGGACTTCTCGGTGGCGAGCTGGATGTTCTCCTTCTGGCGGTCGAGCTGGATGACGCCCGACTCGCCGACCACGGTGACGTAGCTGTCGACCATGGTCGGGAAGGTGTTCGGGTAGATCCAGCCGGACTCGAAGGTGGCGACGGCGCCGCGGCTGAAGCGGGCCTGGATCTGCATCGCGTCGGGGGTGTCGATGCCCATGCCGCGCAGCCTGCCATGCCGGGCGGTGGCGTACACCTCGGCCACGTGGTCGTCGTAGAGCCAGGTGACCAGGTCGATGTCGTGGCTGGACAGGAACCAGGCGCAGGTCGTCCGGTCCGCCCAGCCGATCATCTCGGTGGGCACGTGGATCGTGTCGTTCTTGCGGGCGTAGCCCACGACCGGCTCGCCGATCAGCTCCATCTGCTCCTTGGCCTGCGCGTAGGCGGGCACCCAGCGGTGGTTGAACAGGCACATCGCGGTCACGCCCGCCTGCCGGATCGCGGCGACGGAACGGTCCGCGTCCTCGACGGTCGTCGTGAACGGCTTCTCGACCAGGATGTGCACGCCGGCCTCCGCGGCCGCCACCATCACGTCCGCGTGCAGGTGGTCGGGCGTGGTGATCGACACGGCGTCCACCGTGCCCGAGGCGAGCAGTTCCCGGTAGCCGGGGTAGACGGTCGCGTCCTGAGCGTGGTCCAGGGCGCGGCGGGCGACCGCCGTGATCTCGGCATGGGGATGGGCGGACAGGACCTCGGCATGGCCGCGGCCCATGATCCCCGCCCCGACGATCCCGATTCTGAGCTTAGGCAAGTGCGTCATTCCATTGCTTCTCTGCGGCGTCGAGCGCCTCCTTGGCGCTCTTGGATCCCTGGAGGAAGGCCCTGACCTCCTCGGCCAGCGCCTCCCCGAGCTCTGTGTCCTTGGCGGTGCCGAGCGGGGTGTACTCCAGCTTCGGCAGCCCCTTGACGATCACCTGGCGGGCCACGTCCATCGGGTCGTCGCCGCCGCCGCCGGCGAAGAAGGCGTCCTTCGTCGAGGAGATCGTCGAGGGGTAGATGGGCACGAGCTTGCAGAAGGCGAGCTGGTTGGCGCCGTTGGTGAAGAACTTGATGAACTCGGCCGCGGCCCGCTGGTGCTTGGACGCCTTGGGGATGGCGAAGGTCTGCTGGGCGAGGAGCAGGTACCCGCCGGTCTTCGTCTGGACGGGCTCGGTGACGAGAAGGTCCTTGTAGACATCCGGGGCGTTCTTCTGGATGTTGAGCAGCGTCGCCGCGAACGTGCTCGCTGACAGGGCGAGCTGGCCGTTGTCCAGGCTCTGCGGGAAGCTGCGGACGTCCTTGGAGACGGCTCCGGGCGCGATGCCGTGCTTGTCGTAGCTCTTCTTGAACCGGTCGAGCAGTCCGGCGACCTCCGGGGTGTTGAACGCGGCCTTCTTCTTGTCCGCGGACAGCAGCTCAACGCCGTAGTAGCGCAGCACCGAGGCGATGTTGATGCCGGGGATGTCGTTGGTGCCGTAGACCTTGGTCTCCTCGTAGACCTTGTCGGCCAGCGCGAGGGCCTCGTCGTAGCTCTTCGGCGGGGCCTTCTGGTCGAAGCCGGCCTTGGTGACGACGGACTTGCGGTAGATGCCCACCGGCGTGCCGCCGTTGTACCAGGGCACCGCGTAGAGCTTGCCCGACACGCGCAGGGGCTCGAGGAGGTTCGGCTGGTAGTCGGCGAGGTCGGCGGGCTTGAAGGTGTCGTCGAGCGGTCTCAGCGACGGGACGAACCTGCCGAGGTCGCTGGAGGTGAGGTTGACCGCGTCAGGGACGTCACCGCTGGCGACCGCCGCGAGCAGCTTGGTCGCGATGTCCTGGCCCGGCACGTCCACCCAGTTGACCCTGACCTTGGGGTGGTCCTTCTGGTACTGGGCGATCAGCCCGTCGATGTAGGCGCTGTAGTTCTTCTTCAGGTTGATCGTCCAGAACTCGACCTCGCCCTCGAAGGGCTGGTCGTCGGCTGCCGCGGTCGAGCCGCCCGACGTGCCGGCGACGCAGCCGGACGTCACGAGGGCCAGCGCGAGCACGCCTGCTGGTAAGGCACTTCTCCTCATCATCGCGAACCTCCTGAGGATTACGGCCGTCCCTAATATTTCCTTTCGGCACCATGCCAGGCCAGCGCCTTCGGCGTCAAGACTTGCGTCCACATGGACCTTGACGGTCTCGATCAGCCGTCTATAGGCTGCGTCCAAATTCTGGCCAGCCCTTATCGATTCTTAGGACATCACTATTAGAAATCGAGGGATGTGACGCCGATGACCACCAGCCGGATCCCGGGGCAGCGCTGGTACACGCCGTACCTCTTCCCGATCCCGGCCCTGGTTCTGTTCGGCGTCTTCTTCGCCTGGCCGGCGGTCACCGCGCTCCAGCTCGCGTTCACCGACTACGACGGGGTGAGCCCGCCCGTCTTCGCCGGGCTGGACAACTTCGTCAAGATCCTCGGCGACACCCGGTTCTGGACGGCCCTGCGCAACTCGCTGCTGTTCCTGGCCGGCCTGTTCCCGCTGCTCGTCGTGCTCCCGCTGCCGTTGGCCGTGCTGGTCAACCAGAAGCTGCCGGGGATCAGGACGTTCCGGATGCTCTACTACCTGCCCGTCGTGACCTCGATGGTGGCGGTGGCGGTGGCCTGGAACTACGTCTTCCACCAGCAGGGCGTGATCAACTGGCTGCTCACCGGCTTCGGCCTCCTCGACGAGCCCATCCAGTACCTGCTCGACCCCACCTGGGCGCTACCGGCGCTGATCCTCGTGGAGGGCTGGAAGAGCATGGGCGTTTACATGATGATCTACCTCGCGGGCCTCCAGACCATCCCGGCGAACCTCTACGAGGCCGCCAGGGTGGACGGCGCCGGCCCCTGGCACCGCATGCGCCGCATCACCGTGCCGCTCATGGCGCCCTACGTCGCGGTCACGATCACGATGACCATGCTCGACGCGATGCAGGCCTTCACCACCGTGTTCGTCATGACCAAGGGCGGGCCGCAGGACGCCACGCTCATGCTCGGCTACTACATCTGGTCCGAGGCGTTCGAGAACTACGACATGGGCTACGCCAGCGCCGTCGGGCTCGTCCTGTGGGCCCTGCTGATCGTCATGGCCCTCCTCAACTACCGGCTCACCCGGGGAAAGAAGGTCGGGCATTGACCCCCAGGCTCGGCTGGTGGATGCGCCGGGTGGGCATGTACGTCCTGCTCACCGCGATCGCCCTGGTATTCGTCGGCCCCTTCCTGATCCTGCTGTCGGCCGCGCTGAAGCCGGCCGGCCAGGCCGTCTTCTCCTTCCCGCCCGACATCGTCCCCCGCCCCCCGGTGCTCACCTGGGCCAAGGAGGCGTGGACGGCCATCGCGTTCCCGCGCTACCTGCTCAACTCGGTGCTCCTGGTCGCCGTGATGGTGCCGATCTACATCCTCGTGTCGGCGCTGTGCGCCTACCCGCTGGCGCAGATGGACTTCCGCGGCCGGAGCCTGATCTTCTTCGCGATCCTGGCCACCATGTTCATGCCCGGCGAGGTCATGCTGCTGCCCAGGTTCCTGGTGGTCTCCCAGATCGGGATGGCCGACAGCTACCTGGGAGTGATCCTGCCAGGCCTGCTCTCGGCCTTCGGGATCTTCCTGCTACGCCAGACGTTCGCCGGGGTGCCGCGCGAGGTGGTGGACGCCGCCAGGACGGACGGCTGCCACGAGCTGCGCATCTTCTGGCACGTCATGCTCCCCGCCGCCCGTCCCACCCTGGCCATCCTCGGCGTCTTCGGCTTCATCTCGGTGTGGAACAGCTTCATCTGGCCGATGGTCGTGCTGAAGGACTCCGCGCTGTACCCCATCGCGCTGGGGATCGCCTACCTCGCCGGTATCACCGGCACCGACATCCGCAGCCTCGCGGCCGGCACGGTGATCTCGATCCTGCCGGTCGTCGTCTTCTTCATGATCATGCAACGTCACGTACTCGAAGGCATGCGCGGTGCGGTGAAAGGCTGACACCGCGCACCACCCCCCGGAGGTGTTCGACCGATGTTGACCCGCAGGCAGTTCGGGCTGGGAGCGCTCGCCGCAGGCGCCCTCGCCGCCCTACCAGGCACGGCCCGCGCGGCCGGCCACGACTACACGTCCCGAGAGACGTTCGACCTGTTCGACAAGGCCTTCCACGAGAGCGGCGGCAGCGGCCAGCCGACCGACACCAACGAGCTGGGCGGCCTGGGCTGGGGCGCATCCTACGTGCTGGCCTCCTTCGTCAGGATGTACGAGGCCTACCGCGACACCTACTACCTGGACCGGCTCATCCACAACGCCGACCTGGTGCTCGCCGGGCGTGACTCCGAGCGCGGAGTGACCGACTACCGCGGCCTGTCGCTGCCCGCGTGGCGCAACACCAGCTACACGGCGGGAGGCGTGAACCTCCTGGACACGGCGGGGCGACCGCTGCTCGAGGTGCGCAGCGCGCTGACCAACGTGAACGACGCGGTGGCCACCGTGCGGGCGGGCAGCGGCGAGGGCCGGTTCACCCTCGAAGTGGCCAATCCCAAGAAGAACAAGGTGTCGACCTTCGCCGACCTGTCGATGGACCCGGCCGACCCCGACTACGCCGTGCGGCGGATCTTCGACGCCTACCCGTCGCCGACCATGGTGACGGCCAAGGACCTGCGCCCGTCACCTTCGGGGGCCGCGATGCCCGCGCTGGGCACGGCCAAGCTGACCGCCGCGCCAGTGATCTTCTCCGTGCACACCGGCATGATCACGTACCCCCTCGCCTCCTTCGTCCGGCTCGTCTATCAGAGCCCCCGCCTGCGGGCGAACGCCCGCTACCGGAGCAAGGCCGAGGAGTACCTCGCCGCCGTCAAGGCGGCAGCGGCTGTGCACGACCGTGAATGGGTGCAGAACGACGCCGGGCTCGGCTACTTCATCTGGCCCAAGGGTATGCCCGTCCCCTACGACGGTGCCGAGCAGCCCATCAACCAGTCCCTCGGGCTGGGCCAGACCTACGCCGAACTGGCCGCCGCGACCGGGGACCCGGTCTTCCGCGACCGCACCCGCCGCCTCGCCCGCAGCTTCGCCGGCGATCTGAAGACCGACGGCGACGACGCCTACGTCTGGCCGTACTGGCCCGGCTACGGCAAGCTCTACAGCGGCTACACCAAGGCCGACGACGTCTCCGAGTGGACCCCTTCGTACGGGACACCGCCCAAGGGCGCGCAGCAGTTCGAGGACCTCAGTCACGGCGGGATCGACATAGAGTTCGCCGCCGTCGCCCACCGATGGGGCCTCGGCTTCACCGGCCGTGACATGGCCCGCTTCGCCCGCACCTACACCAAGAACCTGGCCACCACCGACAACGGCGTCGCCACGACCTTCGTCAGCGTCGACGGCGGCGGCGGCCTGGCGCCCTCGGGCCAGTACCTCCAGGCGCCGCGCCACATGCCGGTGGCCCGCTGGGACGGCGCGCTCTTCACCCACTCGCGCGCCGTCTACGTCGATCACGCCGTCGAGCCGCAGTACGGCTCGACCCTGCTCTGCGTCGCCTACCTCAACTGGCAGGCCCGCCAGTAGCTACGCGCGGAAGGCGCTCGCGGCGGTCAGGAAGGCGTCGTTGGCCTCGGGGGCGCCGATCGACACGCGGGCGCCCTCACCGGCGAACGGCCGCACGGCCACGCCCTCGACGGCGCACGCCTCGGCGAAGTCGAGCGTGCGCTCGCCGAGCCTGAGCCAGACGAAGTTGGCCTCGGTGGGCGGCACGACCCAGCCCTGCGCGATCAGCGCCTCGCGGACCCGGGTGCGCTCCTTGACCACGATGTCGACCCGTTCGAGCAGCTCGTCCTCGGCCTGGAGGGAGGCGACGGCGGCGACCTGCGCGAGGTGGTTCACGGCGAACGGGACGGTCGTCTTGCGGACGGCCGCCGCCACCGGCTCGTGCCCGATCAGGTAGCCGACCCGCAGCCCCGCCAGCCCGTACGCCTTGGAGAACGTGCGCAGCACGCAGACGTTCGGCCGGTCGCGGTAGAGGGTGAGGCCGTCGGGGACGTCGGCGTCGCGCACGTACTCGCGGTAGGCCTCGTCGAGCACCACCAGCACGTCGCCGGGCACCCGGTCGAGGAACGCCTCCAGCTCGGCGCGGCGGATCGAGGTGCCCGTCGGGTTGTTCGGGTTGCAGACGAACACCATCCGGGTGCGCTCGTTGATCGCCTCGGCCATCGCGTCGAGGTCGTGGTCCTCGTCCGCCAGCGGCACCCGCACGGACGTGACCCCCGCGAGGTCGGCGAGCAGCGGGTACGCCTCGAACGAGCGCCACGCGTAGACCACCTCGGCGCCCGGCTCGCCCACGGTCTCGAAGAGCTGCTGCGCCACCGTGACGGAGCCCGGCCCGAGCGCGACGTGCGCGGCCGGGACACCGAAGCGCTCGGCGATGGCCTCGGTCAGCTTGACCGCGGACGGGTCGGGGTAGCGGTTGATCTGCCGGGCGCCCTCGGCGATGGCCTCGACCACGGAGGGCAGCGGGTCGTAGGGCGACTCGTTGGAGGACAGCTTGTACGACCGGCCGTCGGGGCTCACGACGGCTCTACCCGGCTTGTACGGGGGCATGGTGTCGAGGATCGCGCGGAAACGAGGCATGGCCTTACCTTACAAAACCCTCCAGAACGGGCCTGCCAGGGTGATCCGGCGCCCGCCCCGCCCTTTCCCGAGCGCGCGTCTCACTCCTTGAGCGAGCGCAGCATCGGCGGGTGCAGCAGTTCGGCGGGGCCGGGCCGGAACAGCTTGGCGGGCCTGCCGCCGTCGCGGGTGGTGCTCTCGCCCGTCTCCACCAGGAAGCCCTCGGCCTTGGTGACCTTGCGGTGGAAGTTGCGCGGGTCGAGGGAGCGGCCCCAGACGATCTCGTACACCCTGCGCAGGTCGGCCACGGTGAACTCGGGCGGGCAGAACGCGGCGCCCAGCGAGGTGTACTCCAGCTTGGCCCTGGCCCGTTCGACCCCGTCGCGCATGATGCGGCGGTGGTCGAAGGCCATCACGTCCAGCGAGTCGACGGCCTGCCAGCTCATGTGCGCCTTCTCCGAGGCGGGCAGGTCGGGGGCCAGGCCGAGGTAGGCGACGCTGACGACGCGCTGGCGCGGGTCGCGGTCAGGGTAGCCGTAGGTCTGGAGCTGCTCCAGGTGGACGGGCGCACCCGGCAGCCCGGCCCGTTCGGCGAGGAGACGCTGCGCGGCCGCGGGCAGGTCCTCGTCGAGCTGGATGAAGCCTCCGGGCAGCGACCAGCGCCGCAGGAAGGGCGGGTTGTCGCGGCGCCACACGAGCGCGCTCAGCGCCTGGGAACGCACGGTGAGCACGACCAGGTCGACACTGACCGGGATCCTCGGGACCATGCCAGGCACGCTACACGCCGACGCGGACGTGCAACGGCTCCGTGGTCGCCTGTCCCGACGGAAGTCGCACGCCGATCTTCACCCACTCCCCCGCCGGCACCTGGGCCCAGTCGAACGGCACCCAGGCGGTCTGCATGCCCTCGGCGGGCTCCTCGATCGGGTCGTCGTCCAGCCAGCCGACGGACGAGATCACCAGCTCCTTCGAGCCGCCCGGCCATTCGACGGTGACGGTGCCGTTGGCCAGGTTGTAGCCGCGCACCTCGATGCCGTCCTGGATGTCGCGGTTGCGTCTGATGGCGTCCACGGCGATCGGCCGCTGCCAGTCCTTGGCGATCTCCGTTTCCAGTGACGGCGAGCCGCAGGTCATGAAGTCGCTCCACATGTAGGAGACGATCTTCTGCACGTACCGGCCCGCCATGGTGACGGCCTGGTCGAGGCGCTTCTTGTCGGTCTTGCCGCGCGAGCCCGCGGGGGCGCACGGCTCCTTGCCCGACGGCTCGAACGCCTCCACGTTGGCCCAGAGTTCCACGTCGTAGCCGGCCTCCAGCATCTGCTCGCGGGCGGCGGCCATCTCGCGGTAGTAGTCGCGGGTGGAGCCGTGGTAGGCGGTGCCGTACGTGGTCTCGCCGACGACCGGGCGCAGCCGCTCGTCCACCTCGGTGTCGCGCTCGTCGGGCCAGAACAGGCCGACCTTGCCGGTGCCGCGGCTGTCCTGCGGCGCGATGATGCCGACCCCGGTCTTGGCCAGCGCCTTGAACGCCTCTGCCACCTGCTTGGGTGTCTGGCCGAAGCCGACCCGCTTGCGCGCGTCCAGGTAGGGGCTGATCAGGATCTTCTTGTCGGGAAGTTCCTGCTCGGCGATCTTGTGCTGGTTCGCGTAGACACCGAGGGTCGGGTTGTCGACCAGGGAGGCGCCCATCTGTACCTCGAACGGCTGGTAGACGCCGCCCAGGGAGCCCCTGTTGGCGAAGCGCACGCCGTAGTCCTGCAGGATGCGCCTGGTCAGCGTGGTGAGCGTGCCGAGGTGCTTGGGGTTGGCCCTGGTCTGGTTGTCGGGGTCGCGCGGCGCCAGCGGCAGCGCGGGGTAGACCCGGATGCCGAACTTCTCGGCCAGGTCGAGCAGCTGGGTCAGGCTGTCGTTGGCGGCGCCTGCGACGATGATCAGGTCGTACGTGTCGGTCCTGGTGAAGTTGCAGGAGGCGTCGTCGGAGCCGTCGGACTGGGCGAGGATGCGGAAGTAGACGCGATTGCCCGCCTCGATCCGGTGCTCCAGCTGGGGGCAGCGGAACAGGTTCGGGCCGAACGACTCGTCGGTGCGGTAGGCGTACGTGCGGCCGATCCGGCTGTGCTCGTTGAGCTGCTTGAGGTCCCGCTCGGCCGCGTCGTGGCAGCTCAGGCCGTCCTCCACGCAGTCCTTGTAGAGCGGGTCGAGCTCGCCGTCCCTGGTCTTGATCCGGCCCTCACCGTCGACCGTGCGGTACTGCAGCCCGTACCCGATCCTGATGACCGTGTCGCCGCCCACGTCGTGGATCTCCTGCATCTGGTGGCGCCAGGTGCACGGGTTCGACTTGGGCATGATCCAGTAGCCGGTGACGGCGTAGGGGGCCTTCTCCTTGGTCTCGAACGTTCCGCACGGGTCGGTGAACTCGCTCACCTTCGGCGTGGGGTCGGTGCGGGACGGCGTCGGCTTGGCCTGGTTGACCTTCTTGGACGGTTCGTCGCCGGGCAGGACGATGAACACGGCCGCGGCAGCGGCCAGGATCGCCGCACCCAGCAGCACAAAGAGCCAGCGCACGTTCAGGAACCTACCGCCCTAGTGATCTGCCGGATGTGAAGCGCTATCGCCGGGCCTCGGCCCACGACTCGAGCTGCGACACGAACCGCCGGGCCGAGTTCGGCCAGTGGTGGTTGGCGCGCGCCGCCGCGTACCCGCGCGCGCCCTGTGCCCGCCGCTCGCGCACGTCGTCCCGGAGGGTCAGGACGGCCTGCGCCACGGCCTTGGGGTCCTCCCACGGCACCACGACGCCGCTGTCGTACCGCTCGACCAGCTCGACCGCGCGGGGCGAGGGCGTGGTGATGACGGGGATGCCGTGCGCCATGTACTCCACGATCTTCGTGGGCATCGAGTGGCGGTAGTTGGGCTCGTCGTGCAGCAGCGAGAGGCCCGCCAGCGCGCCGTCGAGCCGCTTGAGCGCCTCGTCGTTCGGCATGAAGTCGCGCCACTCGATCAGGCCCTCGGCGACGGCCTGGTTGAGCATCGGACGGCTCTGCAGGTCGGCGTACCCGATCAGCTCCACCGCCACCCGGTACGGCTGGAGCAGCCTGGCCACCTCGACGGCCTCCGTCACGCCCCGCGCCCGCGACAGCCAGCCGAGGTACACCACCCGGTCGTCGCCGGGCGGGGTGACCGCGTCGGGCACCCACGTCTCGTTCGGGACGATGAGGTGGGCGTGCTTGAACCGGCCCGCGTAGGCGGTCTCGGCCAGCAGCAGGTGCAGGTGCCGCTCCGCGGTGCCCTCCAGCATCCTGGCGAGGAAGCGGACGGGCGGGCGCAGCGGCGGCGGCAGCCACGGCTTGAGCGAGAGCGTCGCCGGGGTGTCCTCGTGGACGTCCCACACGACGGGCGGCCTGTTGCGCACCCCCCAGACCGCGAACAGCAGCTCGGGGTCGTGGATGAGCACCAGGTCGACCTTGCCGCGCATCTTCTTGAACAGCTTGCGGGCGGCCAGCACGCCGGCGAACCGCTTGCGTTGCATGGCCCTCGGCAGGTCCACGCCGGTCACCCACGGCCGGGGCACCACGCCGTGCGCGGTGAAGGACGCGGCGTACGTGACCTCATGACCGGCATCCACGAGGGCGCGGATCTGCCGATGCAGGATCCGCGCGTCTTCGGGGTTATGCACCACCGTCATGACGAGCACGTGCACTGCGCGCAGCCCCCTGTCGCTACAGCCGCTCGACGCGTTCACCCTCGGTGAGCACACCGCGGGTGTCGAGCACGAGCCTGGCCTTCGCCTCGACCATGTCGAGGTCGAACGCGGCGTGCTGCTGCAGCAGCAGCGTCACGTCGGCGTCGACCACGGCCTCGGCCAGATCCTCCTGACGCGGCACCGGTGTGCCGTCGACCGACCACTCCTTGACGTGCGGGTCCGCGTACGAGAGCTCGGCGCCCAGTTCCAGCAGCGCACGCGCCACGGGCAGGGCCGGAGTCTCACGTTCGTCGGCGATATCCGGTTTGTAGGTGACGCCGAGCATAACGACCTTGGCGCCGTTCACGGCCTTCTTATGCCGGTTCAGCAGCCGCTGGACGCGGGCCACCACGTAGGACGGCATCCGCTCGTTGATCTCCTGCGCCAGCTCGACGAACCGGAACGGGTAGCCGAGCTTGCGCACCGTGTACGACAGGTACGACGGGTCGACGGGGATGCAGTGCCCGCCGACGCCGGGGCCCGGCAGGAACTTCTGGAAGCCGAACGGCTTGGTGGACGCGGCCTCGATCGACTCCCACAGGTCGATGCCCAGCTCGTCGCAGAAGATCGCCATCTCGTTGACGAGGGCGATGTTGACGTGCCGGTAGGTGTTCTCGAGCAGCTTGGCCATCTCAGCCTCGCGGGTGCCGCTGACCGGCACGACCTGCTCGATGAACTGGCCGTAGAAGGCGGTGGCGCGGTCGCGGCAGGTCATCGTGTAGCCGCCGACGACCTTGGGCGTGTTCCGCAGGCCGAACTTGGGGTTGCCCGGGTCGATCCGCTCGGGCGAGAAGGCCAGGTAGAAGTCCTCGCCTGCGACCAGGCCGGAGTTCTCGAGCAGCGGACGGGCCACCTCGTCGGTGGTGCCGGGCCACGTGGTGGACTCCAGCACGACGAGCGTGCCCTTGCTGAGGTTGCGGGCGACGGACTTGGTCGCGCCCTCCACGGCCGACAGGTCGGGACGGTGGTCCTCGTCGAGCGGGGTGGGCACGCAGATGACGATCGTGTTGCTCTTGGCCAGCACGGACTCGTCGAGCGTGGCGCTGAAGCCGTTGGCCAGCATGTGCTCGAGGTCGGCGTCGCTCAGGTCATCGATGTAGGACTGCCCGGCGTTGAGCGCGTCGACCTTGCGGGGGTCGACGTCCACGCCGATGACCCGCAGCCCGGCGGCGACCGCCTCCTTGGCGAGCGGCATGCCGACGTAGCCCAGGCCGATGACAGCCAAGTCGATTTCTGTCACAGCAGTGCCTTAGAGAGCCGGAAACAACACTTCATGGTCGCAAAGGTTATCTCAACTCCACCTAGCTCACGCCTAATGCGACCGAACCCGTCACAACAGACAGCCAATCCGAAGGTCATCATTTGGCCAGAGATCGGTATAGAGCTTGATAAGTCTCGGCGACGCGGCCCCACGTGCGCTTGGCTGCCACTTCCGCACGTCCGGCCTCGCCCATCTCCGCACGCCTGGCAGGGTCCTCGCGCAGCGCGGCGATCGCCTTGGCGAGTTCCTCCGGGTCGCCGGGCGGGACCAGCAGCCCCGCGCCGTCAGAGCCGACGAGCTCCGACAGGGCAGGCAGATCGCTGAGCACGACGGGCTTTCCCAGGGCCATCGCCTCGACAGGTTTCAATGGCGTAACGAGTCGGCACACGCGCAGGTCCTCGCGCGGGCAGGAGAAGATGTCGATGGCCGCCTGGGCCTGGAGCGCCTCCTCCGGCCCGACCCGTCCGGGGAGGATGGCGGTGTCGAGCGACAGCTCCTCCACCAGCTCAAGCAGGTTGTCGCGCTCGGTGCCGTCGCCCACGATGAGCACTCGCACCGGGCTGCCCGCGTCGCGCAGCAGCGCGCCGGCCCGCAGCAGGGTGGCGAAACCCTCGTAGGCGACGATGCTCGACACGGAGCCGACCACGATCTCGTTGTCGGCGATGCCCATGGACCTGCGGAACGTGGCGCCGTCGTAGTCGGCGGTGAGCAGCGAGTCGTCGACCGCGTTGGGCGCCAGGAAGATGCGCTCCCTCGGGACGCCCCGCTCGACGATCTCGGCGGCCATCGTCTCGGCCAGCGTGACGACCGCGTCGGCCTCGCGCATCAGGAACGCCTCGCGCTCGCGTTGCAGCACGTGACGCTCGCTGCCGACACGGATCGGGTCACGCGACGCCCAGGTCTCCTCCAGGAAGCCGCGCACCTCGTACACGAACGGGGTGCCGGTCCTGTCGCGCACCGCGTGCGCGACCGAGCCGTTGCGGTGGTCGGTGGCGGCGTGCAGGATCTGCGGCTTCAGCTCGGCGACGAGCCGAGTGACCGAGTCGGCGCCCTTGACCATCCGGCCGCGCATCTCGAACGGCATCTCGCCGTGCCCCTCGGGCAGCAGCCGGTGGTACGGGATGCCGTCGATCTCCTCGTACGGGGTCGCGTCGGCGTGCCCCTGGAACATCGGCCAGCCCCAGCTCGTCACCACGTGCGGGTCGAGGCCCTTGGCCTTCTGGGCGGTGACGATGCGGTGCGTCCTGACCGTGTAGCCGGCCTGCGTGAACGGCAGCGCGTTGGTGACCAGGTGCATCACCCGGCCGGCCACCCGCTCGAGGACGGCCACCTTGGGGCTCGGCGGGATCGGGTCTGGGCTGATCGCGGCCAGTTCGCCGCGGTAGTACTGGGCCCTGCGCTTCACGAACGGGTACTTGGTGTGCTCTTCGAGCACCGCGGCGGCCTGGCTGACCTGGCCGACGTTCCACAGCTCCTTGGCCTCGTTCCACGGCGCCCTGAGCACGCGCATGCCGAACTTGCGCACCATGCGCCTGGCCCTGCGCGCGGCGGGCCAGGCCACCTTGCCGACCACCGGGCGCAGCGAGGGGGGAAGGGATTCGGCCGCGGCCTGCGCGACGCGGACGGGGTCGGATTTCACCTTCGTGACGACCACGCGGGAGACGATGATCGGGTGCTGGACGAAGCCCCTGATGAGTCCCCCGACGCCGGCACGGGCGGACTTCGCGGAAACCTTTGGGGAGTCTTGACGACTGGCGTCGGATGCCACGTGGGGACCGTACCATAGGCAGCGTTTTTTCCCTTCCGCTATGAAAGGCGAGGTCAATGAGGGAGAACCCCCTGGTCCTGCACGTTCTTGGCGCTCGTCCCAATTTCGTGAAAGCGGCCCCGGTGGTGCGGGCACTCGGTGAACTCGGCGTGCGGCAGGGCATCATCCACACCGGCCAGCACTACGACGCGCTGATGTCGGACGTCTTCTTCGCGGACCTCGGGCTGCCGGAGCCGCTGGCGAACCTGGGGGTCGGCTCGGGCACGCACGCCAAGCAGACCGCGGCGCTGCTCGTCGGCCTGGAGGAGATCTTCCTCGCCCAGGACCCGGACCTGGTGGTCGTCTACGGCGACGTCAACTCCACGCTCGCCGCGATCCTGGTCAGCGCCAAGCTGGGCATCCGCACCGCGCACGTCGAGGCGGGGCTGCGCTCGTTCGACAGGTCGATGCCGGAAGAGGTGAACAGGATCGTCACCGACTCCCTCTCGGACCTGCTCTTCGCCACCTCCGCCGACGCGCTCTCGCACCTGGCGGCCGAGGGCGTGCCCGCCTCCAAGGTGCACCTGGTGGGCAACCCGATGATCGACAGCCTCTTCTCGGCGCTGCCCTCCCTCGACCCCGGGCCCGTCGTCGAGCGGCTGGCCATCCCGACCCGCTACGCCGTGGCGACGCTGCACAGGCCCGCGAACGTCGACACCCCGGAGGCCGCCAGGGAGCTGGTCTCGGCCGTGCTGGAGGTCTCGCGGCAGATCCCGGTCGTGGTGCCCATCCACCCGCGCGGGCGCACCCGGCTGGCGGAGGCCGGGCTGGTCGACGGGCCGGCGGTCAAGGTCGTGGACCCGCTGGGGTACGTGGACTTCCTCTCGCTGGTGCGGGGGGCCGCGCTGGTCGTCACCGACTCGGGCGGCGTCCAGGAGGAGACGACCATGCTGGGCGTCCCCTGCCTGACCGTCCGGCCGAACACCGAGCGGCCCGTCACGATCACGCACGGGACGAACAGGCTGGTCACGCCCGCCCTCCTGCCCGCCGCGGCGGAGAAGGCGCTGGCCGACGGCGCCTCGACGCCGTCGGGCGAGCTGCCCCCGCTGTGGGACGGCGCCGCCGGGCCGCGCATCGCCCGAGTGATCTCGGCCTGGCTGGAGGGGGACAACCTGTCACCCGCGGCCCAGGGCACGCGTTCCGAATAACCCCCCATGACGTACGGCAAAGCGCCGTAGCATGACATTCCTCCGCGATGTGATAGGCGAGTAACCCTCATGGCCGAAACTCCCGAAGAGCCCACGTACCAGCGGCTCGGTCCCGTCAACTGGCTGCCCGAGGAGCGCAAGGTCGTCGAGCGATTCGAGGCGGAGGTCAGAGAGCTGCGGCGGCGGCTGGAGATCGCCGAGGCCAAGGCCGCCTACGCCACCTGGAAGCTGGAGGCGACCCAGGCCAAGCGGACCTTCAAGCTGGGCGAGGCGCTGGGCTCGAAGAGCCCCGGCAAGGTCATCGAGGCGGTGCGGTCGAAGCAGCGGGCGCCCAAGCCGCCCATCCCGGTCACCGAGGCGATCGAGGCCGCCGAGCACCGGCCGCCGCTGGTCGAGGTACCCGCGGTGAAGTGGCCGCGCGGCCCGGTGAACCGGCCCGACCTGAAGGTCGCGGTGATCCTGGACG
The DNA here is from genome assembly GCF_040614375.1 of Nonomuraea sp. NPDC005983. Classification (NCBI taxonomy): domain Bacteria; kingdom Bacillati; phylum Actinomycetota; class Actinomycetes; order Streptosporangiales; family Streptosporangiaceae; genus Nonomuraea; species Nonomuraea sp. NPDC005983. Next base: position 17,499 of record NZ_JBEXUP010000001.1, on the reverse strand, counting down.
ACTTCTCCAGGATGGCGTTCCGCTACGAGTGGGACCAGATCGAGTTCGGGCTCAAGGACTGGCCGGAGATCTTCGCGGAGAAGCGTCCCGACCTGCTGTTCTGCGAGTCGGCGTGGCACGGGAACCAGGGCCGCTGGCGCTACCAGATGACCGGCACGAACGCGCCCAAGGAGCCGCTGCGCGACCTGCTGGCCTGGTGTCGCATGGAGGGCATCCCGACGGTCTTCTGGAACAAGGAGGACCCGCCGAACTTCGACTTCTTCATCGACACGGCCAAGCTGTTCGACTACGTGTTCACCTGCGACGGTGACATGGTGCCGAAATATCGGGAAATTTTGGGACACGATCGGGTTGATGTGCTGCAGTTCGCCGCCCAGCCCCGCGTCCACAACCCGATCCAGCAGCGGCAGGGACGCCTGCACGACGTCGTCTTCGCCGGGATGTACTTCCGCAACAAGCATCCCGAGCGCCGCGAGCAGATGGAGACCGTCCTGGACCCGGTGCGCGAGCTGGGCCTGCACATCTTCGCCCGCAACGGCGAGGTGGACGAGAAGTACGCCTGGCCGGAGAAGTACCGCCCGCACATCGTCGGCGAGCTGCCCTACGACCAGATGCTCTCCGCGTACCGCATGTACAAGGTCTTCCTCAACGTCAACTCGGTGCTCGACTCGCCCACGATGTGCGCCCGCCGCGTCTTCGAGCTGTCGGCCTGCGCCACCCCGGTCGTCTCCGGCTGGTCGAGGGCGATCGAGGAGACGTTCGGCGAGCTGGTGCCGATCGCCCGCGAGCCGGTCGAGTCCTACAACCAGGTCCTGCACCTGATCAACAGCCCCGAGCTGCGTGCCCGCATGGGCCACCTGGCCATGCGCGAGGTCTTCGACAAGCACCTGTTCTCGCACCGGGTGGACCAGATCCTCCAGCTCCTCGGCCGGCCCGTCCCGCAGCGGTCGCGGTCGATCTCCGTGGTGCTGCCGACCAACCGCGCCGCCCAGCTGGAGCACGCGATCTCGTCGGTGGCCAAGCAGATCCACCGCCCGCTCCAGCTCGTGATGGTCCTGCACGGCCTCGACATCGACCCCGTGGTGGTGGCCGACAAGGCGCGCATGGCGGGTATCTCCGACGTCGTGGTGCTCCCCGCGTCCTCGGAGCTGTCGCTCGGCGCCTGCATGAACCTGGGCATCGCCGCCGCGGAGGGCGAGCTCATCGCCAAGATGGACGACGACAACCTCTACGGCGAGCACTACCTGTCGGACCTGGCCAGGGCCTTCGACTACTCCGAGGCCGAACTGGTCGGCAAGGGCGCCCACTACTCCTACTTCGAGGGCAGCAACACCACCATGCTCCGCCTGCCCGGCCTGGAGCACCGGTACTCGTTCCTCGTCCAGGGCGGGTCGTTCCTCGGCAAGGCCGACATGTTCCGCTCGTACAACTTCCCCGACCTCACCCGCGGCGAGGACACGCACCTCGTCCGCAGGCTGAAGGAGGACGGCGTCAAGATCTACTCGGCCGACCGGTTCAACTTCGTCTACTGGCGCAGCGCCGACGCGAGCATGCACACCTGGCAGGCCGACCACATCAAACTGACCCGCAACGCCCAGTTCTCCTTCGTCGGCCGGCCCGACGCGCACGTGCTGATCTAGCTGGTCGGCGCGGTGATGCGGGCCAGCTTCTGGTCGGCGAGGCGGCCGAGTTCGTACAGCCCATCACGCTTCACTCGCCGTCCGACGACGACCATGCTCAGCACCACGGCGCCGCGCCTGATCACCATGGAGCCGATCTGCGCGTCGCTGTCGCCGCCGGAGGCGGTGGTCAGGTAGGCGCGCGACTCGTCGCCGCGCCTGGGCATGGCCAGTTCCGTGGTGCGGTAGGCGACCCTGGTGCCGCTCACGGTCGCCTTGTAGCTGGCGCACTGCTCGGGCAGTGCGTCGGGGAAGCCCGGCGACGGCAGCGACACCAGCGCCTCGGTGATCGACCCCCTGTTCGCGGAGTACGCGACCACCGCGGCGGGGGCGTCCGCGATCTCTGGCTTGGCCGGGTCGAGCTGGGCGGCGCCGGCGCACTCCGGCCGGTCGATCTTGGTCTCGCGGGCGGCTTCCAGACCGAGCCGGGTGGACTTGAGCGTGCCGAAGGCGCCGATCTCCGGCCCGTACGCGACGCGCATGCCCTTCGGCACCGGCAGCAGCGCGGCGCGCAACCTGCCCGCGTCGACAGCGGACGGTGACGGTGAAGGCTGCACGGGCCGTTCAGCGGCCTGCCCGGACGAACAACCGGTAACGACCATCATGCTGAGACATATCCCGGAAAAGGCCTTTAGCATGCGTTCCCCCATTTCCTCTGGCGGCACCCCGGGAAACGCTAGAGGAAACGGAGAGTAACGAGCCGAGTAACGGCGCTATCCGCGGGATTCAGGGGCTTTGCGCGCGATTTCGGGCTCGACGGCATTCGGGGATCCGCCGTTGAGCAGCGTCCTGGCCAGCCCCAGCCCGCTGCCGCCCAGCGTGAGCGCCTTGGCCAGCAGCTCCTCGATGCCCTGGGCGCCGTTGAGCACGACCATGTGGTCCACGTTGCCGAACGCCTTCGCGCCCGCCTCGACGATCTCCGGCCAGCGCTCGGCCAGCTGCTGGGCGATGACCGCCTCCTGGTTCTCGGCGAGCGCCTCCGACCTGGCCCTGATCGCCGTCGCCTCCGCCAGGCCCTTGGCCTGCTCGGCCTCGGCCTGCGCGAGCCCGAGCGCCTTGGCCGCCTCCGCCTGCGCGAGGCCGCGGGCCTTGGCCGCCTGGGCCTCGGCCTCGCCCGCGACCTTGGTGGCCGCGCCGGCCGCCTCACCGCGCAGCCGCACCGCCTCCGCCTCGGCGGCGGCGGCCTGCTTGACCTGGGACGCCTGCGCGACGGCCCGCAGCTCGGTCTCCCTGGCCTCCGCCTCCGCCTGGGCGATGCGGGCGTCCCGCTCGGCCTGCGACAGCGTGACGGTCTCGTACGCCTTCGCGTCGGCGGGCTTGCGGACCTGCGACTGCAGACGCTGCTCGGAAAGCTGCGCCTCCAGCTCGGCGGCCCTGGTCTCCTGGACGACGACCTCCTGACGCGCGGTCGCCTCCGACAGCGGCCCGGCCTGCCTGGCCTTGGCCGCGGCCTGGTCCACCTCGGCCTGGTAACCGGCCTGCTGGATCTTCGACTCGCGGACGGCCGCCGCCTTACGGGCCGTGGCGGCCTGCTCGGCCTCGGTGGCCTCCTGGTCGCGCTGGGCCTCGGCGATGCGGGCCACGGAGGCCACCTTGGCGGCGTGCGGCTTGCCCAGGTTGACGATGTAGCCGGTCTCGTCGTCGATCTCCTGGATCTGCAGCGAGTCGACGATCAGGCCGAGCTTGCTCATCTCGTCGGCGGCCGACGCCCTGGTCTCGCTGGTCAGGCGCTCCCTGTTGAGTATCAGGTCCTCGACGGTCAGGTTGCCGATGATCGAGCGCAGGTGGCCGGTGAACAGCTCGTGGATCGCGCCGGTCATGAAGTCCTGCTGGTCGAGGAAGCGGCGGGCGGCGTTGGCGATGGACGCGAAGTCGTCGCCGACCTTGTAGATGACCACGCCCCTGATGTGCACCGGGATGCCCTGCTGGGTGACGCAGGAGACCTGGAGGTTGGCGGCCCTGGTGTCGAGGCGCAGCCGCCTGGCGGTCTGGAATCCGGGGAGCACCGCCGTGCCCTTGCCCGTGATGATCTTGAAGCCGAGGCTGTCGAGGCCCTCGCCGCGCCTGCGCGCGCCGAGCCCCGAGATGATCAGGGCCTCGTTGGGCTCCGCGACCCGCCAGAAGGCCTTGAATAACAGGATCAGGACGACGACCGCGACGAGGACGCCGCCGCCGAGAAGGTAGAACTCGGGGGACATCGGGGGGCCTCTCTAGACGAGTGCTCTGGCCACGTAGATCGTCCGTGGCGGGAAGTAGTCCACGACGATCACGATCGAACCGACGGAGATCTCCTCGTCAGGCACGCTCGGGTGGGCGTAGAAGGCCTCGACGCCCCCTCTGATCGCGACCATGACCTCGCCGACGAGGCCAGGGCCGATCTTCCCGGTGACCCTGCCCTGCTTGCCGACCACTGAGCTCCCCCCGTCGTGATATTCCGGACGGTACTCCAAACAGGCATTCGCGGTAACAGTCCGCGCAAAATGTTTCCCGGACCGCTGCGCGGCTCAGCGCCCCGTTCACGGCCCGTCATGATGATCGCCGAATGAGCGACATCAGCGCGCGTCGTGCGCGCGAACTCGGGATGGACCGGCCCATTTCGCGCCGTGACTTCTTCGACGGCGTCGCCATGGTCGCGAGCGCCGCGCTGCTCGCCGGAGGCCGCTCCGGCTCCGGCGGCACCACCTCGTCCGCCACGACGGCGCAGGCCGCCGGGGCGCCCGCGGGGCTGACCGGGCTGCAGGGCGGCACCCCGGCCGCGCTCGGCGTCCCGCACGCGCTGCGCGACGGACGTTTCTGGCAGTACGCGGGCACCCCGGAACCGACCGGCGAGAGCTACGACCTGGTGGTGGTCGGCGGCGGCATCAGCGGGGTGAGCGCGGCGTTCGAGTGGCTGCGGCGGGAGCCGGGAGCCCGCGTCCTGATCCTGGACAACCACGACGAGATCGGCGGGCACGCGCGGCGCAACGAGTTCCACCCCGAGGGGCGCGGCGGCCCCCTGGTCGGCTACGGCGGCTCGCAGTCGATCGAGGCGCCCTCGGCGTGGACGCCGGAGGGCAAGGCCGTCCTCGAACGGCTCGGTGTCGACCTCGCGCGGTTCGACGGCTACTTCGACCGCGACCTGTACGCCCGGCACGGCTGCCACGACGGCGTGATGTGCGACAGGGAGACCTTCTCCGCGGACCGGCTGATCCGCTACGCGCCCGGCGTCACGGCCGAGGAGTGGGTCGGCAGCCTCCCGATCGCGGAGCAGGCCAGGAGGGACCTGCTGAGGCTGTACACGAGCCCGCCCGACTGGTTCCCCGGCCTGTCGCGGGAGCGGAAGGAGGAGCGGCTCGCCGGGCTGACGTACTCGGCGTTCCTGCTGGACGTCTGCGAGGCGCACCCGGACGTGGAGCGCTTCTGCCGGACGATGTCCAGCGACGAGTGGGCCTACGGCACCCAGGCGTTCGGCGCGATCGACGCCTGGGGCAGCGCCTCCGGCTGGGACTACCCCGGCTTCCAGGGCCTGGGGCTCGACCCCGGCAGGCCGTCGCGGTTCAACTCCCCGTCGCTGAAGAAGGCGTGGGGAGCCCGTGACCTGGACGTCCACCACTTCCCCGAGGGCAACCAGGCGCTGGTGCGGATGATGCTGGGCCGGATGATCCCCGGCTTCGCCGGCTCCGCCACCATGGACGGCGTCACCACCGCCGCCTTCGACTACGGCAGGCTGGACCGGCCGGGCAACCGGGTCCGCTTCCGACTGTCGAGCCCGGTGGTCTCGGTGCGCAACGACGGGCGTCCCGACACCGCCACGACCGCGACCGTGGGCTACTTCGACGGGCACGCCGTCAGGACTGTGCGCGCCGGGGCGGTGATCATGGCGTGCTGGAACGCGGTCATCCCGTATCTGGTCCCGGAGCTGCCCGCCGAGCAGAAACAGGCGCTGAGCCGGGCGGTCAAGATGCCGCTGCTGTACGCGACGGTGCAGCTGCGCGACTGGCGGGCCTGGCAGCGGGCGGGCGTCCGCAGGGCCCGTTGGACGGGCGCGTACTGGTGCGTGACGGAGCTGGACCACCCGGTCAGCGTGCCCGGCTACTCCTGCCCGCGGGAACCGGGCCAGCCGGTCCTGGCGCACCTGGTCGCCGCGCCCTGCCAGTCGGAGCTGGGCCCTGCCGAGGGAGCCGTCGCCGGGCGGCGGGCGCTGCTCAGGACGCCCTACAGCCACCTGGAGTACACCGTCCGCGACCAGCTCACCCGGCTGCTCGGGGCGGACGGCTTCGACCCGGCCAGGGACATCGAGGCGATCACGGTCAACCGCTGGGGACACGGGTACGCGCCCGAGTACTGCAGGCCGTGGAACCGGTTCTACCCCGACGGGCCGTTCCCCGCCGAGACCGCCCGCCGGCGTTTCGGCAGGATCGCCGTCGCCAACTCCGACTCGGTTCCCGCCGCGTACGCCGACGCCGCCATCACGGCCGCCCACCGCGCCGTCGCCGAACTGTCGGCCTGAAGGCCGCGCTCCCGGCGGGCGACCCTAGCCGCCCACCGCGCTGAGGCTGGCCTCCCAGAGTCGTTCGGCCAGCGCGGCGTCCGACATCCCGGACGAGGCCCGCTCCTCCCTCCCCTCGGCGAAGTAGCGCCCGGAACGCTCCAGGCCGTCCGGATGGGTGGCGAGGTGCACCAGCGTGCGGGCGCCGTGCTCGGGCGGCTTGGCGTACCCGGGCAGCGCCAGGAACAGCCGCATCAGCAGGCTCCCGCCCGCGAACCCGGTGCGGATCACCCCGGGGTGGAAGCAGGTGGCCGCGACTCCGCGCCCCGCCAGCGCGACCGTGAAGAGGGCGTTCGCCTGCTTGGTGTCGCCGTACTGGAGCCAGCCGTTCCACCGGCGCCGCTCGCGCGACAGGTCGCCCGGGTCGAGCTTTCCGGTCCTGCCCGCCCGGGACGTCGTGGTCACGACTCTGTCGACCCGGTCCGTCAACAAATGGGTCAACAGGAATGGAGCGAGGTGGTTGACCTGAACCATCAGCTCGTGCCCATCTCCGGTCGTCCGCCTGCTGGTGCTCATCACACCGGCGTTGTTCGCGAGCACGGCGATCCGCCCGTATCGCCCGCGAAGCTGGGACGCCAACTTTCGCACCTCGTCAAGCGAGGTGTAATCGCAGGTCAGGACGTCGGGTTCGGGCCCGGTCAGCCCGCTGGCGACGGCCTTGAGCCGCGTCTCGTCCCTGCCCACCAGGACCACCTTGTGGCCCAGACGGGAAAGCCCGGCAGCGGCGGCAGCACCGATCCCGGCACTTGCCCCAGTAATCACGCTAATCATCGTGTTCCTCCCACTGCGCCGGAACCTTAATCGGTGCTAGTCTCCTGTGCGATCTTCCGGAGGTGGATTTACACAAGCTGTGGAAATGCCCCTCGACTTCGAGGTTGGGACATGGGCTCGCAAAACCGGTCAATTCGGTTCAAGATCTTCTTATTGCTGCTGCTACCCCTCCTGTCTCTCAGCGTGCTCTGGGGCTTCGTGCTCAACCTCACCGTGGGCGACGGTCAGGCCCTCCTGAGAGCCGACACGCTGTACCAGACGATCGGCGTCTCCTCCACAGAGCTGGGGCTTCAGCTCCAGGCCGAGCGGTCGCGCACCGCCGTGGCCGTCACCAACCGTGAACTCACCGAAGATCTGAGCGCGCAGCGCGCCCGCACCGACAAGGCCATCACGGCCTTCGGGAAGTCCGTCGAGGAGGCCGGCGACGCCATCTCCGGCGGGCTGCGCGGCCCTCTTCACACCTTGACCGCCGAGCTGGGCCGGCTCGGCTCCGTCCGCGCGTCCATCGACGGCGGCATCAACTCCCGCCTCGCCAGCCTGAACGACTACAACCGCGTGCTCGACCTGCTCTTCCGGGTCTACGACCACCTCGTCTCCCTGCCCGACCTGTCGATCTCCCAGCAGGCCGCGGCGATGCAGGCCATGGGCAACGCCCGCGAGATCATCGCCAGGGAGCACGCGCTGATCAGCGGCGCGCTCATCGACCACCGGCTGACCGAACCCGAGATCGGCGCCTTCACCGAGTACGTCGCCAGCCGCAGGTTCCTGCACTCACGCGGCATGGCCGAGCTCGACGTCACGCTGCGGCAGCCGTACGAGGACATCTTCGAGAGCGAGCCGTTCCAGAGCCTCACCGCGATGGAGACGAGGATCGTCAAGACCGGCTCCCCGCCGCCCGACACGGCGTGGAACGGCGCCCTCGACAAGGTCTCCAGTCAGCTCGACAAGGTCGGCCTCTCCTCCACGAAGGCGCTGGCAGACCGCTCGGTCGCAGCCGCCACATCGATCCTGGTGCGGATCGGGGTGGCGGGCGTCCTCGGTTTGATCGCGGTGCTCGCCTCCATCATCATTTCGGTGCGCTTCGGCCGCCGCCTCGCCGGTGAGCTGGCCGGGCTGCGGGTCTCGGCGCTGGAACTGGCCGAGACCCGGCTGCCGAGCATCGTCGAGCGGCTGCGCGCGGGCGAGGAGGTGAACGTCAAGAAGGAGGCGAGGCCGATGAAGGTCAGCGGTTCCGCCGAGATCGTCGACGTCGCCAGGGCCTTCGGCTCCGTCCAGCGCACGGCCGTCCAGGCGGCCGTCGGTCAGGCCGCCATGCGGCGCGGCGTCGGCCAGGTCTTCCTCAACCTCGCCCGGCGCAAGCAGGGCCTCCTGCACCGCCAGCTCGGCCTCCTCGACGGCATGCAGCGCCGCACCCACGACCCCGACAGGCTGGAGGAGCTCTTCCGCCTGGACCACCTGACCACCCGCATGCGGCGGCACGCAGAGAGCCTGATCATCCTGTCGGGCTCCGCGCCGGGCAGGGCGTGGCGCAGGCCGGTGCCCGTCATCGACATCGTCAGGGCCGCCGTCGCGGAGGTCGAGGACTACACCAGGGTCACCGTCGAGACCATGCCCGAGACCGCGTTCGACGGCACCGCCGCCGCCGACCTGACGCACCTCGTGGCCGAACTGGTCGAGAACGCCACCATCTACTCGCCGCCCGACACCGGCGTGCGGATCCGCGGCGACGTCGTGAGCAACGGCTACGCCATCGAGGTGGAGGACAGGGGGCTGGGCCTGTCCGCGGGCGAGTACGCGGCCTACAACAAGCTGCTGTCCTCGCCACCCGAGTTCGACCTGGCCGACAGCGACAGGCTCGGCCTGTTCGTGGTGGCCAGGCTGGCGGAGCGGCACGGCGTCGATGTGACGCTGCGCCGCTCCCCCTTCGGCGGGAGCACGGCCATCGTGCTCGTGCCACGCACGCTGATCGCCGAGCAGACGGCGCTGCCGTCCGGCGACCAGGCGCCCGCGCTGCCCAGCCGTACCAAGAAGAAGGCGCTCGCCGTGGTGAGCGACGGCACCCACGCCGGCCTTCCTCGACGGGTACGGCAGGCGAACCTGGCGCCCGCGCTCAGGGCGGACCCACCTGAGCAGGATGGGAAGACAGATCGCTCTCCCGACGAGGTACGCGACCTGTTCTCCGCGTTCCAGCGGGGAACCCAACGCGCCCGAGAAGAAGGCAATGAGGAGGGGGAGGCATGAGTGTGCCGACGACCAACACTGGTGAGCTGAACTGGCTGCTCGACGACCTGACGAACAGGGTCGCCTCGGTACGGCAGGCCGTGATCCTGTCGACCGACGGCTTGGCGGTCGGACGCTCCAAGGGGCTGACCCGCGAGGACGCCGAGCACCTGTCGGCCGTCGCCGCCGGGTTCCAGAGCCTGGCCCGGGGCACCGGACGGCACTTCGGCGGCGGCGACGTCCGGCAGACCATCGTGGAGATGGAGACGGCGTTCCTGTTCGTGACGGCGGCCGGGCAGGGCACCTGCCTTGCTGTGATCGCCGACGCCAACGTGGACGTCGGCCACATCGCCTACGAGATGGCGATGCTGGTCAAGCGTGTCGGTCAGCACATCTCGACCAACCCGCGGACGTCATGAGCGACGCCCCCCAGTGGCTGGACGAGGACGCGGGGCCGTTCGTCAGGCCTTACGCCCTCATCCGCGGTCGCACGAGGCCGTCAGGGGAGACCCTCGACCTCATCGCGACCGTCCGGACCGTGGGCGAACCGCCGCCGGACCTCGGTCCAGAGCAACGGCACATCCTGCGGGCGGCGCGTGCCCCGATCTCGGTGGCCGACGTGGCCGTCGAGCTCGACCTGCCCGTCGGCGTCGTCCGGGTGCTGCTGGGCGACCTGCGTGACAACGGCCTCATCTCGGTCACGTCCCCCTTCGCAGGGCGCCGTACGAGTGAGCGCACTCTCAAGGAAGTGATCAATGGACTCCGTGCTCTCTGAGGACCCGGTCGCGCTGAAGATTCTCATCGCCGGGGGCTTCGGGGTGGGCAAGACCACCCTCGTCGGGTCGATCAGCGAGATCAAGCCGCTGCGCACCGAGGAGGTGCTCTCCGACCGCGGTATCGGCGTCGACGACCTCGACGGCGTCGAGAGCAAGACCACCACGACCGTGGCGATGGACTTCGGCCGCATCACGATCCGCGACGGCCTGGTCGTGTACCTGTTCGGCACCCCCGGGCAGGAGCGGTTCTGGTTCATGTGGGACGAGCTGTCGTACGGCGCGCTCGGCGCGGTCGTGATCGCCGACACCCGGCGGCTCACCGACTGCTTCCCCTCGATCGACTACTTCGAGCAGCGCGGCACGCCCTTCGTGGTGGCCGTCAACTGCTTCGACGGCGCCGACCGGCACGGCGTCGAAGACGTCAGGATCGCCCTCGACCTGGACGACGACGTCCCCATCCTGCTGTGCGACGTGCGCCGGCGCTCCTCGGCCAAGGAAGTCATGATCACCCTGGTCGAGCACTCGCTGCGGACCCTGACCGCGGCCGGCTAGAGCGCCCTGAGCCCGTTGATCACCTCTCTGAGCAGGCTCTCCGTCGGAGACGCGCCCTTGCCCACGGGCATGCGCACCTGCACCAGGCCGTAGTCGAGAAGGTCGCCGAGGAGCACCCTGACCACCCCCACGGGCAGGTTCAGCTCCGCGGCGACCTCGGCCACCGCCCTGCCCCGACCGGCCACGAAGGCCAGCAGTCGCCGGTGCTGGACGCTCAGCTCGGCCTTGCCTGGCACGGGCAGCCCCGTCGGGGCGACCGTCGCCAGCAGGTCGATCGAGGGCGACGACGATCTGGTCCGCCCGCGTGCCACCGCGTACGGCCGCACGACGGGCCCCGCCTCCTCGTCCACCCATTCCTGCTCGCGGCTCACTATCGGCTTCCCCCATCCTGGTCGCTGTCCTGCCGCCCGCGCTGCCAGCCCGACTGGAGCGAGGAGAGCAGCGCCCTGGTCTGCTCAGGCGAGCGGTCCTCCACAGGCGGCTCGGTGGGGGGCACCTGCTTGAGCTGCTCCGGCAAGCTGGCCTGCCGGACGCGGCGAGGCAGACCCGAGTCCTGCGAGAGCGCGGCGGCTCCCCGCTTGGCTGTGCGGACCCGGCGCGGGAGCTCTCCCGGCCCCGTATCGGTCCTGACCACCGACACCGACACCGGCTCGAACTCCGGCAGGTCCATCGGCGTCGGCAGCGGCTGGACGAGCGCCGAGGGCACCAGCACGATCGCGGTCGTCCCCCCGTACGGTGACGGTTTGAGCGTCACCGCCACCCCGTGCTTGGCCGCCAGCATGCCGACCACCGCGAAGCCCAGCCGCTCGGTCTGTGCCAGGTCGAACTCGCGCGGGTTCGCCAGCCGCTCGTTGATCGCCCGCCGCTCCTCGGGGCTGATGCCCAGCCCGCGGTCCTCGATCTCCACCGCGAAGCCCCTGCCGACCAGTTCGCCGCGCACCGACACCTCGTTGCCGGGCGAGGAGAACGACGTGGCGTTCTCGATCAGCTCCGCGAACAGGTGCATGAGGTCGGCCACGGCCTCGCCCGACACGCCGGACTCCGGCATCGGGTAGACGCGCACCCGCGTGTACTCCTCGACCTGGGCGGCGGCGCCGTTCAGCACGTCCTCGACCGGGATGACGCCGCGCCACCTGCGGCCGGCCGCGCCACCTGACAGCAGCACCAGGCCCTCGGCGTGGCGGCGCATGCGGGTGGTCAGGTGGTCGAGCTTGAACAGCCGCTCCAGAGCCTCGGGCTCCTCGGTCTGGCGTTGCATGTCGTCCAGCATCTTGAGCTGGCGTTGCAGCAGCGACTGGCTGCGTCTGGCGAGGTTGCGCAGCGCCTCCGACACGCCCTCGCGCAGCTTCGCCTGCCCGACGGCGGCGTCCACGGCGGTGTGCTGGACGCTGTCGAACGCGGCGGCCAGGTCGGCGACCTCGCTCGTGGCCTGGTCGCCCACCTTGATGGGCGGCACCTCGGTGGCCATGTCCACCTTGTCGCCCTTGCGGAGCTTCTCCACTACGTCGGGCAGCCTGACCTCCGCCAGGTCGAGCGCGGAGACGCGGAGCGAGGCCAGCTCACGGGTGATCCGCCGGCCCACCCGGATCGAGATGACGACGGAGAACACGACCGCGATGAGCCCCACCGCGCCCGCCACACCGGCCCGGATGAGGATCGACATGCCCGCCGGCTGCAGCCGGGCGAGCAGCCTCTCGCCCGCGCGCCAGACGCCCTGCGTGTACTCCTTCAGCACCGGGTCGGCCAGGCCGCGCCACATCTGCATGTCGACGGGCTTGCCCATGAGGTACGAGTCCAGGGCCCGTTCCATGGTGGCGTACCGGGACGAGGTGGCGAGCTTGTCGAACGGGGCCCGCAGCTCGGCGTCCATGTTGGCCATGGCCTTCGGGAACAGGTACGTCCTGGTGCCGTCGATCCTGGCCAGCAGGTGCATATCCGCCATGCTCGGCTTGCCGTTGGCGGCGACGATCAGCGCGTGCTCTCTGGTCAGCAGCTCGCGCACCTGGTCGGCGGCGATCAGGCCCTGTGCCTGCCTGGCCAGTTCTACGTCGGTGCTCGCGGTGAAGGTGGAGTAGAGCACGTGGATGGAGTCGGAGATGGAGTCGTACTCGCCCAACAGCCGCGACGGGCTCAGCTGGCCGCCGTCGACCTTTCGCCTGATGTCGGACAACCGGTCGACCGCGGCGAACGCCTCCTTGAGCCTGGTGCTCATCTCGAACGTCAGCGCCGACTGGACACTGCCCGACTGCGCCTCGTCGCGCAGCTTCTGGTTGCTCTTGTCGGTCTTGCCGCGGGCGGCGGCCAGTTCCGCGGGATCGGTGGCGGTTCCGGCGAGCCGCTCGGCGGACGCCAGCCGCTCCTCCTGGAGCCGGGAGACCAGGCCGTCGGTGTTGTTGATGACACCGGTCCAGATCGTGTCCGCCCTCAGCAGGTTCAACGCCTCGCCGAAGGTGCTACTGGCGGCGAAGCCCCAGAGCGCGATCAAGGAGATCAGAGGGACGACGAGCAGCGTCGAGATCTTGAATCTGATAGATCTGCCCGATGCCATGGACACCCGCTCCCGGATAGAAGATCGCGGGAGAGAATAGCATCGAAACGGGTGTGATTAAGATCAACTAGCGATAAATCTGTGATATGTCGGGAAATTGACGGCTTTGGTCCAGGTGAGTCGCACCAGCCAGGCCGCCAGCACGGCCAGCACCGCGACCTCCGCGCCCAGCAGCAGCCGCTCCACCAGACCGATCAGCACCCGCTCGCCGGGCAGCGCCACGTAGGTGATCGCCAGCAGCCCGAACCCGCAGGTCAGCGCCGTCCACTCCATCACCCGGGCCACCGGCTTCCAGGCCACGTCCGCGGCGAGGCGCGGCACCAGCAGCGTGGCCGCCGCCGGGAGGCTGACGAACGCCGCCACGCTGACGTAACGGTGGATCTGCGCCGTCAGCGTCAGGTCCGCGCCGATGGGCGTGGTCGGGACCACCGCGGCGACGACCAGCGCCCCCGACCACACCATCAGCAACCTCTCCGGCAGCCCCCGCACAGGCGCCCCCGCCGCCCGCAGCCCCCCGAGCAGCGCCAGCGACCCCACGCCCAGAACCGCCATCGCGACCTCCGTGACGCCCCCGCGGTCGGACACGGCGTACTCGCTGATGGTCACGTTCATCGGGTCGAGGTAGGGGTCGGGGACGAGCTGCCCGACCACGATCGCGACGACCGAGAAGACGATCGACACGCACGCGATCAGCGGGTAGAACCTCTTGACTGCGGCCATGCCCACACCCTCCCGCGCCGCCGCATCCCCTCACATCAGGCCCCACCCCTGACCCGACCCTGACCCACCCCCGAACGCCGACCCCTGGACACCCTGCCTCTGCACGCACGACCCCCGGACACCCTCAAAGCACCTGGCCAAGACGCAGGCGCGCCCCTCAAAGGCAGGCCCAGGGCCTGGAGATCGCCTGGGGAATCACGCCTCGCCAGGGTGGATGGCCCGGGCGTAGCGGTGGCGGATCTCCGGGGCCGGGGGCGCCTCGTAGGTCTCCGGCTCCTCCAACGTCCACGCCGGCGGCTCCTCGGCTCCGGTGAGGAGCCAGGCGGCCTGGCGGGCGGCGCCGTCGGCGACGTACTCGCCCGGCGGCGGGACCGTCACCGGACGCCCGAACACGGTGGGCGCGATACGGCGGACGGCGACGGAACGGGCGCCGCCGCCGATGAGCAGCACCCGCTCCGGCGGGAGGCCCAGGGCGTCGAGCGCGTCGGCCAGCCCGCACAGCATGCCCTCGACCGCGGCCCGCGCCAGGTGGGCAGGGGTGGCGGTGGCCAGGCGCAGGCCGTGCAGGGAGCCGGTGGCGTCGGGCAGGTTGGGCGTGCGCTCCCCTTCGAGGTACGGGACGAGCGTCAACCCGTCGGCCCCCGGCGGCGCCTGGAGGGCCAGTTCTCCGAGCCGGTCGAGGTCGGTGCCGGTGAGAGCGGCGGCGGCGTCGAGCACCCTGGCCGCGTTGAGCGTGCACACCAGCGGCAGGAACCGGCCGGTGGCGTCGGCGAACCCGGCGACGGCGCCGCTCGGGTCGGCGCTCGGCCGCTCGGCCACCGCGAACACGGTGCCGGACGTCCCGATCGACACCGCCACGTCACCGGGCCGCGCCCCCACGCCCAGCGCGGCGGCCATGTTGTCGCCGGTGCCCGGCGCGATCCGGACGCCCGCCGGAGCGGCCGCCTCATCGACCGGGCCCAGCACCCTGGGCAGCAGCGGGACCGCGCCGAGGGCGGCCTTCAGGAGGTCGGTGCGGTAGGCGCCGGTGAAGGGCGACCAGTAGCCGGTGCCGGAGGCGTCGCCCCGGTCGGTGGTGAGGCGGTCGAGGGCGGGCGGCGGGGCGTCACGCCAGGCGGCCGGGTCGAAGTGCCCCAGGGCGAGGGCCCCGGCGAGCCGCCAGGTGAGCCAGTCGTGCGGCAGGCAGACCGCGGCCGTGCGGCGGGCCGAGTCGGGTTCGTGCTCGGCCAGCCAGCGCAGCTTGGTCACCGTGAACGCCGCGACGGGGACGGACCCCACCGCGTCGGCCCACGACTGCGGCCCGCCCCGTGAGGCCACGAGGTCGGCGGCGGCCTGGGCCGAGCGCGTGTCGTTCCACAGCAACGCGTCGCGCACGACGTTTCCGGACTCGTCGAGGCACACCATCCCGTGCTGCTGGCCCGCCACGCTGATCGCGGCGACGCCGTCGAGCCCTCCGGCCTGCGTCAGGGCCTCGATCAGCGCCTGCCACCAGTGCGACGGATGGACCTCCGTGCCGCCGGGATGCGCCGCCCGCCCCTGGCGCACCAGCTTCCCGGTGACGGCGTCGCGGATGACGACCTTGCAGCTCTGCGTGGACGAGTCGACACCGGCGACCAGGGCCCCTAACCCGGGCATTTCATCGTGCATAGCCCCGATGCTCCCCCGAGGCGTCGGACCTTCACAAGCCCGAGGGATCGCGCCCCACGCTGATCTCCTCGGCGATCTTGCGGATCTCGGACACCTCGAGGCCGGGCGCCTTGGGCAGCTGGCGCAGCAACGCGTCCATGACCACGGGCACGGGCTGGCCCGCCATCTGCCCGGCGATCCCGTGAACCGTCATGAACAGAGCCTCTTCAGTGTCGCGCATCCGTGTCTCCTCGTTCGATTACCGGGAGCGATTACCGGGGAGAACGCTACGACGTGTCGCCGACAGTTTTCGCGCTAACGCTCCAGCGTGTTCCGCACGGCCGTGCAGATCTCGTCCAGAGAGCGCACCTGCTCGGGTGTGAGCACGTCGAACAGGCTCCGCCGCACCTCCTCCACGTGCCCGGGAGCTGCGGCGGCGAGCGCGGCGAAGCCGTCCTCGGTCAGGACGGCGGTGTTGCCGCGCCGGTCGTCGGAGCAGCGCGCCCGGCGCACCCAGCCGCGCTCCTCCAGGCGGGCGACCGCGTGCGAGAGCCTGCTCTGCGAGCTCTGCGCCCTGGCCGCCAGCTCGCTCATCCGCATCGAGCGCTCCGGCGCCTCCGAGAGCGCGACGAGGATCATGTAGTACGTGTGCGGCATGCCCGCGTCGCGCTGCAGCTGGCGGTCGAGCGCCTCGTTCACGAGCTGCGTGGCCGACAGGAAGGCCCGCCAGGCGCGCTGCTCGTCGTCGTCCAGCCATCGGGTCATGACTGGCAGTTTAGTTGAACTCTCATATACTTTTTAGTTGAACTCTCATATACTTGGGGGTAGAGCGGACAGAGAGGAGCTCACCATGCCGGTCCAGCGGCTCAACCACGCGGTCCTGTATGTACGCGACGTCGAACGCAGCGTCGCCTTCTACCGCGAGGCCCTCGGCTTCGAGGTCGTCATGGGCATGCCGGGGGCGGCCTTCCTGCAGGCCGAGGGCTCCAGCAACGACCACGACCTCGGCCTGTTCGAGATCGGCGCCCAGGCGGGCCCGTCGCCCGCCGGGCGTTCCACCGTCGGCCTCTACCACCTGGCGTGGGAGGTCGACACGCTCGACGAATTGGAGCGCGTCGCGTCCAAGCTGCGCGAGCTGGGCGCGCTCGTCGGCGCGTCGGACCACAGCACCACCAAGGCCCTGTACGCGCACGACCCCGACGGCCTGGAGTTCGAGGTGTCCTGGCTGCTGCCGGCCTCGCTGATCACCGAGGAGGTGCTCGCCGCGCGCGCCACCGTCCGCCCCCTGGACCTCGCGGCCGACAAGGAGCGGTACGGCAGCCAGACGCGCGGCGGCCTGGGCGTCTCGATCCCGGCCGAATACACCTAGGCCGGCCGGCGGCCTGGCTACGGACTTCATCCCGGTGTCCATGCGATGTGCGTGGTGGCGATCCCCATGTTCATGCCCGGAGACTCATGGCGCACGCTGTCGTCCATCGGGTGGGGCGCAACGGCGACCACCCTCGACGGGTGGGCGGTGACCAACGGCGGCTGGTGGTGCGGGATCGGCGTCACCGCCTCCTGGAACTGGTAGACAGCCACACTGCACCCACGCACGCGCTGGCCGTCAGGCTCGTTAACGACTGGATGCGCCCGGCTACGACGATCGGCCAGCCACGTGAACAGGGCCTTCGCGGCGACGGCGTCGCTGCGAAGGCCCTGTTGATCAGGAGGGGTTGTCAGGCGAAGGAGACGGCGATCAGGGCGATGGCGGAGCCGGCGAAGACCACGGTGTTGCGGATGTAGGCCTGGGCTCGCACCCAGCGGGGGAAGGCGTTCTCGGCGGCCTTGAGGAACGGCGCGACCTCGACGCGGGCCAGTTCCGGGTCGCCCTTGCGGCGGAAGGCGGCCTGCACCGACTTCACCGCGGTGAGGTTGCTGTAGACGATCCCGGCGTTCATCAGCAGGACGAGCGAGGAGAAGATCCAGGTCATCAGTGGGGCCGGACCGGTGCCGGCGAAGTTCAGGGCGGCGGTCGCGGTCATGATCACGGCGACGGTGGCCGGAGCGGCGGTCTCGTGACCTCCGGCGTCGAAGCGG